>JAMOOA010000125.1 GCA_027066255.1 Candidatus Altimarinota bacterium
CACCGTAGGAAGTAATTTCTTTGCTTTTTATGAACCAAACTGTACTATACGCGTCGTTATTTTACAGTTTTTTTAATAAATATGTTTTTTTGAGAACAAAAAAAGGTATATAAATACCTTACATTTATCACTGTTTTTTATGTTGTAGTACTTTTGGTTTCCAATATTACAGCTGTGAAACTGACAAGTTTTTTGGGGTTTACCTTTGATGGAGGGACTATACTCTTTCCTTTGGCTTATATATTTGGAGATGTACTGACGGAAGTGTATGGGTATAAACAAACTAGGAAGGTTATCTGGATGGGATTTTTTATGGTGATTTTTTCCTCCCTTATTATATGAACAGTAGGAGTACTTCCCCCTGATGACTTATGGGAACACCAGAGAGCGTATGATAGTATTCTCGGACAGGTTCCAAGAATTGTTTTTGCTAGTGTTATTGCCTATGCTATAGGGGAGTTTAGTAATTCATATATCCTTGCAAAGATAAAGGTAGCAATGGAAGGAAGACTCCTCTTTGTGAGAACTATAGCTTCTACACTTGTTGCTCAAGGGCTTGATACCATGATATTTGTATTTATTGCATTTTATGGAGTATTTCCCAATGATTTACTACTTATCATCATCGTTTCAAATTATATATTCAAAGTTGGAGTAGAGATACTCTTTACTCCACTCACATGTCTTGTTGTTGGAAAGCTCAAGAAATGGGAAGAGGAGGATTATTATGATACAGAAACAAATTTTAATCCGTTTGAGATTTCTGAGAAATAATTGATTTATAGGAATAATTAGTTATAAATAATTTTAAGTACTATTTTAGAATCACTATTTTGAAAATAAATTCAGATGAAATCTCAGTTTCTGAACTAGCAAGAATTAATACTACAGAAGAGTTAACGAATACTTTGAATGTTTTAGAAAGAATTAAAAATTCTAAGCTTTCAGATTGAGAAAAACTAAGTCATAATATAACAACTATAATACAAGCGATTAAGTTAAAAACAGAAGCTGCTGTATATGCTTTTCATAAATACGACTGACTCTGAGAGGTTATGTGAGAACAAAGTGCCGAAGACTCTTACTGAGTGGAGGGATTCAAGAGATACTGAGATAAATTACAGCCTATTTTAGGAAGAGACAGACCTTGTTCAGTAGAAGATACTATTAATTTCTTTAAAAAAGAGTGAATAAAGAGGATTATAACTGGAAGCATTTCATGAGTCTTCTGTGGAGTTATGGGTAAATTTAATTCAGACAGCTATTGCTGAGAGCAATATGAAATTAGTTACGCAGAACTAGATCAATATGAACAAAAAGCCTTAACAAAAGCTTGAATCGAGATAGAGGTATTAGATAGGTTAATTTAATTACAACTCCCCAAACACTCTCATATCATCATCTTCAGCAACTTTGTTGAGGATTTTTTTATGACATGATTGGCACTCGTGTTCTATCATCCATCATTTGTTTTTTTTATGATTGACTCATACGGGTTTCATGATTCAAGAACATTCACTTGCCCTGTCTCCAGGAAAGTCTTTGTCGAGGTGTTGAGAGTAGAGACAGAATGGACAATGATTTCTTGCGCTCCCTGTTGGATGTTTTGAAACCTGTTTATTGCAGTTATTGCAAGTGAAGGTTTCATTGTGCATGGTGAAGTGTTTTTTTTGCAGAATTTTATTATCCAAACTCACCCCTCATCCCCCTCTATTACAAAGAGAGAGGTTAGGGGTGAGTTTGTTTTGTGTGTTCCTTGATATCATAAGAACTACCCCTGAATAATATAAAATATCACACTGACAACAGAAAGTATAAGTCCCATAAGCCAGAGTCTCATGACTACTGTTTCTTCGAGCCAACCTACTGCTTCGAGATGATGGTGAAATGGAGCGATTC
>JAMOOA010000126.1 GCA_027066255.1 Candidatus Altimarinota bacterium
TGTAGTTCTTCAGGAGAAAGTTCGAGGTTGTATTTTTGGAAGAGAGTGTTCACGATTTTTCTTTTATATAACGCTACAAATGTATAAAAAAGACCTAAAAAATCAAGTTGAGCTTGAGTATTTTTTCTATATACTTTCCATATACACTATAAACTCTCTCAATTGCTTACCACGAAACTCACCAAATCGCTCCTACGAACTACGGATAATTATATCAAGGCTCTGGAGAAGTGAGGAATAAAAACAGTCAAAGATATGTTGGAGTTCTTTCCTCGCAGCTTTGATGATAGAACAGAAGTACTGGATACATTTTCCCTTGTAAATCTCAAAGAAAAAAACACTATCTTAGTCACACTTGTTTCTATAAATACGACTCGTACAGGAAACAATAAACTTCTGAGTAAAGCGATTATCGAGGATAAAAACGGATTTTTAGCAGAAACAGTATGGTTTAACCGAAAATACTTAGCCTCTCAACTGAGAGCGTATACTGGGAAGAAAGTCCTTATTTCTGGAAAGGTGAAGTACAACTATGGAAAAGTGACTTTTAGTTCTCCTGATGTTGAAACAGACCTCTCAAAAGTAGGAGGTTCTATTGTCCCTGTGTACTCTGATATGAACTATATTCCAGGGAGATGGATAGAGTCGAAGATGGGAAATCTAGAAAAATTTATTTCCTGAATAGAAGAAAATCTTCCAGAAAACATCCTCAAAAAATACAACTTTATTTCACGTAAAGATGCGTATCATAAAATACACTTTCCAAAGAACTCTCATGATATAGATGTATCTCAGTATCGTCTTGCATATGAGGAACTCTACGGAATCAACTATGAAGCTATTTCTCGAAAATATGCAAAATTCAAAGACTCAGAAGGGAAGTCTATGGCTATACCACTAGATGCTGAACTGATAAAAGAAATCATGACACATCTTCCTTTTGACCTTACTGGAGGTCAGAAAATCGCTCTGTTTCAACTTCTCAAAGACATGGAGAAACCACATGCTATGCAACGTCTTATGGAAGGAGATGTCGGGACAGGGAAGACTATTGTTGCTCTTATCGCTGCGATACATGGGATAAAAGTGAGTGAAAGAAATACCTCACCCCAACCCTCTCCTTTGAGAGGAGAGGGAGAAGCTGCACGTGGAACTCATAAATCTCCTGGATATGTGTTTCAGTTAGCTCAAGATTTCCGCAAACATCCTACAAACACAGAATCTACGTTGTGGGAAGTGCTTCGTAATCGAGGTTTTTTATGACTCAAATTTCGTAGACAACACCCACTCTGAAGATATGTAGCAGATTTCTATTGTGACGAAGCAAAACTGGTTATAGAAATAGATGGAAAGATACACGAGCAAACAAAAGAATATGATATAATAAGGGAACAAGAACTAAAATCCAGGAACTTGAAAGTAGTGCATTTTTCGGTAAATGAAATACAAAATAATTTGGAGAAAATTCTACAAAATCTTGCAGCTACCCCTCTCCTTCAAAGGAGAGGGGCTAGGGGTGAGGCAAATAAGAGAAGTTGTAAAATCCAAGTCGCTATCATGGCTCCAACAGAAATACTTGCTCGTCAGCATTTTTCCTCTACTCAGAACCTCTTGATTGAGTTTGGTCTCACGTCTCATCTCCTTGTTGGAAGTACCACAGCCAAACAAAAAAAAGAAATCAAGGCAGATTTGAAAACTGGAAATGTGGATGTAGTGATTGGGACACACGCACTGGTACAAGAGGATGTATACTTCGCAAATCTTGGTTTTGTGGTAGTTGATGAACAACATAGATTTGGTGTGAAGCAGCGCGAGGTATTAGAAAAATGATGGGGAAATCCCAGTGGTCTGGTTCCTCATAATCTCAATATGACGGCAACTCCTATTCCTCG
>JAMOOA010000127.1 GCA_027066255.1 Candidatus Altimarinota bacterium
CCATAATACCTGGCAAAAACATCATTGGAAGAAAGGCAACCAGCGTCGTAGCTGTTCCACTAATAAGGGGAGATTTGAGGTCACGAACTGCGAGAGTAATTGCATTCTTTCTACTGTATCAAAGTCGTTGCCTCTCAGCTGCTCACTCGATAATAACAATTATCGTATCTATAGCTATCCCCAGAGTGAGCACTAACGAAAAGTTAGTCAAAAAATTCAGAGATAATCCCATAAAATTAAGAACTATGAAGGTGATAAAAAATGCAAGTGGGAGTAATATGCTTGCAATCATAGATTCTCGAAATCCAACAAATATAAAAATCGTAAGAAATACGAGAACCAGTGTTTGAATCGCTGTCTGACCAAGATTCTTATAGTCCTCTATTATTGCCTCTGAAAGGTCTTGAGAGTATTTTACTTCTATATCCTGAAAATCTGGAGTTTGACTGAGGAATTCTTCCAAAGCTCATTTTGCTGATTTTGAAACTGCAAATATACTATCTCCCTGTTTCTTATTGAACGAAAGTGTCACATAGTTGTATCCTGATTCTTGATAAAATCAAAGGCTTTTAATAGACTCATCATCATATTTCTTTTGTATGACCGCAACATCCTTGAGTCTAATACTCGATGATCCATTTCCTTTAATAACAACATTTTCGAGATCTACAATCGAATCAAGTTCTCATTCAAAACGAAAATCATAATTCAAGTCCCCTATCGTAAAGTTTCCTAGTGGAGTATTTTTGTTAAAGGATCTCAAGGTATTTGATATACTCGCAATAGAAAGATCAAGAAGCTCTAGTTTCTCTTTTGAAATAAGTACTTCTATCTCAAAGTCTCCTCCATCTGAAGCTGACTGGTCAATTCACGCTCCGGCTCCACCTAAATCAATAGAAGAAATCCCATTTTTTCACTCAAGTATTGATTGGATTTCACGAGCTCTTTGAGTCAGTATAAAGTTATCAAGATTATTTTTCTTACTATAAAGAAGTGCTTCGAAAAGAAGTTCGTTTCTCGTAGATATCTCTACTACATTTGTTTCTTCTGCATCTGTTGGGAATGTGATAGAATCAATCTTGTCTTTGATATCTGTCATCGTGTCTCTTGTAGAGACGCCATTCTCCAGTTCTACAGTAACAGAACTGATTCAAACAGAGGATCTTGAAGTTATTTTATTGATTCCATCGATGTCCTCTATTTCCTTCTCTATCTTCTCAGTTATAAGGCTATCTATATCTTGAGGGTTTACTCAAATATAAGGGGTAGTGATAGATATAATACCAAATTTTATATCGGGGCTCGATTCTTTTGGAATAGAAAACATAGCCATAATTCCGACCACCAAGATAAGGAAAAGAAATAAAAACGATACCTTGTAGTTTTCTATCCAGAAGGTAAAAAATCATTTTTCAAGTTTTCTCATATTACTTCTCTACTATTACAAATTTATTTTCATCATAATTTGTGACGTCACTGGTTATTATCTTTAAATCATCACAATTCTGAGCGCAAGAAACTATCTCTACATACTCTCCAAAAACTTCTCCCATTCGAACACGAACGTTCTCAAAAATTGAACCAGAAAGCGTTGTCACCATTCCTATTTCTTCTCCTTGAGTATCAATGATATTTATAGGTATCAACATTTTTTCGGTAGAGATAGGAATAAGTATCGTAACAATATTTCCTATAATACTTACTCATCCATCAAATACTATCGTAGATTTATAATTCAAATTTGTATCTGCTACATCCGAAATAGAGTAGATAGTTCCCGGTATTTTTTGAAATCAAACATCGACAAAAACTTCTTGCCCCACTCCTACAAGGTCTTTTTCTCTTGAACTGAAAGATATCTCTACCTCGGGAGT
>JAMOOA010000128.1 GCA_027066255.1 Candidatus Altimarinota bacterium
ATGGAGTTCTGGTACTGAGGAGCCTCGCATAATGCGTCATGATTCACTCAAAAGTTCTCTCTGTTTTTTCTATCTTTACGGAGAGTATTCCAAGTTTTTCTCATCTATTGAGAGCAAGGACTTGGTATGGTTTGAGGTATCCGAGTCTACCTGTAAACTCTTTGTAAATATCAAATTTCTGAATTTGTCCTCTATCTTTTTCATTGAGTTTGGAAAGGGCTTTTTCTGTTTTGAGTTTGGATTCTATGGTTCCATGTTCTTCAAGTGTATCTATCAGGTCAGCACGCAAGTCTGAGTGAGCAGATACTTCAGCAGAAATGATATGAATACATCATTCAAGTATTTCTTGTTCTGAGTAGTCAGAGAGCAGTTCAGAGGGAAGAGAAAATTCTCTGTTTTTTTTTATCCTGTCAGCCATAGATTGAAATCATTTTTCTATAGCGATCATAGCCTTTGTTTTTTTCTTGCTCTTGTAGGGTTTGTAGATTTCCTCTACTTCTTTGAGAGTCTTTGCTTTGATGATGTTATCCATCAATTCTGGAGTCATAACTCCGAGTTCTTCTATTCCAGTGATAGCAGTTTGTTTTGCTTTGTAGAGTTTCTCAGTTTTCGTCCTTAGATCTATGATATCACGTATATGATTTTCATCGAGTCATCCAGTTTTTTCTTTACGATAACGAGCAATAAATGGAACAGTTGCTCACTCGGCTATTAGCTCTAGGACGATACCTACTTGGTCTTGCCTGAGGTTCAGTTCTGTCGCAAGAATCTGGAGATAATTTGGTTTGGGGAGCATAGGGAAGAAGAGGTAAATAATTAATTGTAGTACAGCCTAGTTATTTCTTTAAGGGAATCAAGAAGAATTAGCTATCTTGTATTTGAGCAAACACAATAATCTTCCCAATATCTTTGTTTTTCTCTGTGTTTTATAAAAAGAGATTCTCTTTTGCATTTCCTCAAAATATCCACATAATCACTCACATAATTTTATATCTTATTATACGTAGAAAATGGCAAAGACATATATAGATGGAGCTAGTTGTAAAGCGATAAATGGTCAATTTGGAGAGTTTTTTAATATCAGTTTCAATGCTGAGAAACTTGCTCAATACGCAAACGAAAAAGGGTACATCAACATGACTATGAGTAAGAGAAAAGAACCAGGGCAATATGGTGATACTCACTATTTTACACTTAACGACTGGAAACCAGAAGGGGGAAGCTGAGATAATGCTCCTTCAGCACCAGCAGCAAATACAAGTTCTGATGAGGTGTCGGTAGAAGATCTGCCTTTCTAAAAGAAATAATAACAAAAAAAGACTTCTTTTCTAGAAGTCTTTTTTTGTGTGGAGAAGTTGTTCTATTCATGGAAGTGTTCTTCACTCAAGGAGCTGGAGACTTGCTCATCATCATGTTGAGAGGAAGTCTATATCTCTTTCTACTTTCATTTTTTTTATAACAGAGAGTGAGTCACCTCATCACACGAAACAGAGGGCAGGACTCTCAGCAAGGATACGAGCAATCCCAGCGCTTCAGGTGAAAAAAGGTTCCAATTCATAGGCTCACATGGGTCCATTCCAAAATATCGTATCAGCTCATTTGCAAGTATCTCTGAATAATTCAATAGATTCTTTTCCTACATCAAGTCCTATCATATTCTGAGGAATCTCATTATATGGAACAGTTTTGATAATCCCATCTTCTGAGAAACAGTCGGATACAACTACATCTATGGGGAGAACTACTTTTTTTCAGAGCCTTTTTGCTGCATTGAGTATTGCTCGTGCTTCTGGTATGAGATCATTTTCTACAAGACTCTTTCCTGTAGGATACCCTTGAGCTTTGAGA
>JAMOOA010000129.1 GCA_027066255.1 Candidatus Altimarinota bacterium
TTCATAAGAGAACTTTTATGTTTCGTCTATACTTCAACGAGAGAACAAGACGTAATAGTCCGATAAAAGTAGCGCCAAGGGCTCCAAAGTTCTCCATAAAGAAAAAATGAAGAAACCAAACAAGATTTGCTGCTATAAAAATCTTGATAGTTTTATGATCATCAGTGGTAGTATATCAAAAGAACCCAACAAACATCGCAGCAAAACCAAGTGTTTGAGCAAGAGGGTTTTCTAAAAACATAGAAATAGCACCACTAAAAAGTGACATGATTATATCTACACTCATATCAGCCTACAGTATTAATTGATACAAAAATCTGCAGCAGTATAGAAGGAGTTGTATGCTTTGCAAATAATTTTATAAAAAACCCTCTTACGCCTTATACAAAGGGTTATTTAACAGTATATTTAAGTTTATATATTCCATATAAACTAGCTCATATAAGAGTAAAGTCAGAAATCATTCCAGCGTAAGAGCCTCCTATGAAATTATAAACAAACCAAACAAAGAGCGTACTCATCATAATGAGCCTGAGAGGGATTCCAGAGAACCAAAAAACAGCGATAGCTCAGAGGATAGATGCTATAGTAGGCAGAAATGAAGATAATACTCCTGTGTGAAAATAGGTGAAAATCCCAATAAGAATATAACTCCCTATAAAAAATCAGACCCAGTAGTTATTTTTCTTATACTTGAGTCAAATAAGGTTCTTAAATATATCAAAGAAGCTTATTCCTGCAGCAGCAAAGAGTCAGATGATAGAGAAATGAATCCCCCAGATTCATGATCCTATAGCTAGGTAGATTATGAGCTTTCTATCGTCGGTTTCTTTAAAAGCAAGAAACACAAAGAAAAGAGCGATAAATCCTATAGCTTGTCAGATTATTTCAGTTGAGAGCACATCCATTGTGTAAATTAGTTTACAGTTTTCTTTCTAGTTCCGCATTTTTTTCTTCTAAGTATTTGAGAAACGCTTGTTTTTTGAATCTCCAGATATACAGTGCTGTCAAAACCATAATTCATATCATAATATATCCGATATAATCAACAACGGTTTCATAGGTTTTTGCGAAGAGAACTCCCAAGAGAATAATAGTAAGTGACCGAATAATAGAACCTATGATGTTATAAATCAGGAAAGAAGTTCTATGCATTCCCATACTTCCTGCGATAAATGGAATAAACGCGCGCGCAAGATTATGAAACTTCCCGAGAATGATTCCCCAAGCTCCCCATTTTTTGATTCATTTTTTCATATACTTCACTTCCGTTTCTCAGAGAGCAAACCAGAGTCAGTATTTTTTAAAGAAGCTATCCCCATAATGCACACCGAGAACATATCCTATATAGTTCCCAGCTATCGCTCAGAAACTTGATATAATACAAACATATATGAGTTTTGTTATACTTTCTTCAGCAAAGAATCCTCAGACAATCAGGAGTATGTTTTGTCCTGGCACCACAACACCAAGGACAGGGAAGGATTCTATCAGCGCACTCACAAACACAACCAGATAGTTCCAATTTCATAAAAGGAGCACTCCAGAACGTATCCATTCTATAAAGTCTTTTATCAGTTCTGGCTTTATAAGAGAGAGGATAGCAAGAGCAAAAGTGAGGAAGATGAGAAACTTCATCAGTGTATCAAGCGATTTTTTGAGCATTTTCTTTTTTTTGAAGTGATATCTATTTTAACAGGAATCAACTCTATAGTTTTTCTTTGTATTTACAAATTTATCTATACAATAAAACACGTTTAAAAATTAGCCAACTACATTTATGTTACAAGTCATTACTACTAGATTTATATATTTCTGAATCTCAGGAGCATTGTTCCTATCCTCAT
>JAMOOA010000130.1 GCA_027066255.1 Candidatus Altimarinota bacterium
ATTTACAAATTCTAACAGTTTCTTGATATATGTTTCCTCTTCTCCATCCTTGCGAGAACTATCGATAAAATACAAAACTATTTCCGAATCTCTGAGAGAAGAGATAGCTTGATTATTGATTTCTGCGTTAAACTTCTTGGTGCTTTCATGAATTCCTGGAGTGTCAAAAAACACTACCTGACTTTCTTCATCATTGTAGATAGCGAGTATCTTGTTTCTTGTTGTTTGAGGGACCTTACTCGTTATAGATATCTTTTCTCCTATGAGTGTATTGAGGAAAGTTGATTTTCCTGCATTTGGACGTCAGATAACAGCTACATATCCAACCTTCTTTGTTTTGAGGTCGGAAGTATTATCCAAGATGTCTTGGAGGTTGAGTTCTTGCATAAAGTAAGTAATAGATTGGTATAATATTCTTACTCTGTTTGATTTCTCTCAAAAGTCAATTTTCTTTTGACAAGGAAGCGTTTTTCTATAGAATTTCGCAAGCTTTTTTACAAGGCTTTTTATTTCCTTCTTTTGCAAAATATAAGGCAAAAGATGTAATCCGTAGGAATTATGGCAAATTACGAACTTATGGTCATACTTGACCCAGCTCTCTCAGATGCTGATCAGAAGAAATCTATCACCACGATAGGAAAGATACTGAAAGACGCTTCTGGAAAAAAGATAAAAGAAGATGTATGGGGAGAAAAAAAACTCGCATACAAAATCAATGGTTCTGAAAAAGGAGTCTATGTACTCTTTACTCTTGAACTCAATGGTGAAAACATCAAAACGATAAATGGTCTCTTTAACCTCGAGCAAGAAATCTGGAGGTATATGTTTGTGAACTTAGATGCATAAGACTATTTATTTAAAATAAACTACAAATAATGAGAACTGTAAACAAGGTGATAATCATTGGGAATATCACAAGAGATCCTATCATCAAAACAACTGAAGGAGGAAACAAACTTGCTCTCTTCACTATAGCAACTAATAGATACTACAAAACAAGTGCCGGAGAGGAAAAATCTGAAGCAGAGTTCCATAGTTGTATTGCTTGGGGAGGGCTCGCTGATAGAATCGAGAAGTTCCTCACAAAAGGAAAGCTCGTCTATGTAGAAGGAAGACTCAAAACGAGAGTTATCGAAAAGGATGATGGAGACAAACTCTACAAAACAGAAGTTGTCGCTATGAATCTCATATTTCTCAACAAAAAAGGAGAAACTTCTGATGAATCAAAAGAAGAAATAGAAATCGACCCATCAAGTGCCGGAGTAGATGATGACAATATGTTCTAAATCACCGTAGCTTTGCTACAAAAATATTAATACTATAACCATACAATCATGGCAAAAACAACTGAATGTCCACTCGAAGGACAAAACATCGACTACAAAAATGTAGAGCTTCTCAAGAAGTACATAACAAAGTTTGGGAAAATAATACCTAGATATTATTCTGGAGTATGTCTCAAAAATCAGAAGAGGCTTGCAAAAGCTATTAAAAGAGCAAGAATCATGGCTCTTATACCATTTGTGAAAGGATTTGATCCAAATCATGAAGCGTAGTTCTAAACCAAAAAACCTCAGCCATTACGGCTGAGGTTTTTTATTGATTTTTTATTGAAAAAGCTTACTATACTCAAGTTATTCATTACCTTTTCTATGCATAATATAAAAATTACATTCTTAAACATGCAAATGACTATGCTTCGCCTCGGGCTGAGTAAGTTTTTTGTGTAAATTTTTATATAACGCATACACAAAAAATCAGTCTGAGGCGACTGATTTTTTTGCGTTTCTTATTTTGAACAACATGAAAAATTATACACACCTTATTGG
>JAMOOA010000131.1 GCA_027066255.1 Candidatus Altimarinota bacterium
GATAATGCCCTTTTCTAAAAATACCTCTATCTGCCTCTGCCCTAAACCATCTATATCAAATCATCACTTTCCTACACTGTAAGCAAGTTTCTCTTTTATCTGGTCTGAACACCCTGATGTATTTGCACAATAATAGCGTACCTTGTCTTCGTCTTTGTATACTTTCTCCCCACAACTTGGACATTCTTTAGGAATAGATATTTCCTGTTCTGTTCCGTCACGAATATCTTTTACTACAGAAACTATTTTAGGAATCACTTCTCCAGCACGTTTAATAAAAACAGTATCTCCTATTTTCACATCAAGTTTTTCTACTTCATCATAATTATGGAGCGTGCTACGACGTATGATAGCTCATCCAAGGTTTACTGGTTCGACATTGGCAACTGGAGTGATTACCCCCGTTCTTCCTACACTATGCTCTACTGACTCTATTTTTGTGGTAAGTATCTCAGCTGGAAACTTGTAGGCAATTGCGTAGCGAGGATGATGTTCAGTAAACCCTATGTTTTTCCACAAGGGCATATCGTTTATCTTTACCACCAAACCATCTACTTCGAAATCAATCTGTTTCTTTATATTACCAATTTTTTCGATTTCTTGTATCACATGCTCTATATCACTGCATTCTTTGAAATAACTCGATATCTCAAATCCAAGTTTCTCGAGTTTGAGTATAGTAGAGTGATATTTGTCTTTTCAGAACTTCGTAAAGTCTCCAATATCATAAGCAAAGAACTTGAGGTTTCTCTCTTTGGTGATACTGGAATCTAGGAGCCTCAGACTTCCACTCGCAGCGTTTCTTGGGTTAGAAAAAACCTTTTCTCCGTTTTTTTGCGCTTCTTCATTAAGATTCTCAAAACTCGAAAGAGGCATCACTACTTCTCACCTAATTTCTATATCTTTCTGATACTCGATAGTCTTGGGGATGTTGTATATTTGTCTGATATTTTCAGTGACATCCTCTCACTTGATTCCATTCCCGCGAGTAATGGCTTGCATAAAGATTCATTTTTTATAAACCAGTTCAACCCCTAGTCCATCAAATTTGAATTCAATTGCATATTCTAGAGGTTTGTCACCTCAGTCAGGTAGTGATTTAATAAGTATCCTCTTGATTCTCGTATCAAAGTCTCTCAGTTCTTTCTCGTTATATGTATTATCGAGACTGATCATCGGACGTTTGTGTGCTACTTTTTGGAAACTTGAGCTCTTTCCTTCACTCCCGACAGTATCTGTCATTCTAGAATTGATTCAGAAATTTTCCTCTAACAAACCCAGTTTCAAAAACAACTCGTCATACTCCTTGTCTGATATGATTGGAGCCTCCTGCTCATAATACAACTCACTATGAGTTCTCATGATGCCTTGAAATATTTCAACATCCTCTAAAATAAAGTCTTCAATATTTTGTTTCAGGTACTTTTTTGATATACTATATAGGTCTTTTGTATCCATATAACTGGGTGAAAACGTTAAAAACTCTCTCATATAAGTATAGGATTCTCTCTCTACTTTTCAATCAAAAAACACAAAAAATAGGTATTCTCTGTTAAAAACCTACAAGTTTTTAACAATTCCCTTCTCTCTTGTTTTCCTGTACACATTTTCTGTACAAAAACCCGAAAATTCCACTGATTTTTGTGTGATTTTTGTGTGATTTTTTCATTCTGAGAAAATATTTTTCTGTAATTTATTTTCATTTATTTCCCTCTATAGAGAGAAAAACTCTGCATCTTGATTTTTTTATAGAAAAAGGTTGTGTCTTTTTTTGAGTTATTTTAGAAAATAAGATATAATTAATGAGTAAGTTCGTCGCAAGAC
>JAMOOA010000132.1 GCA_027066255.1 Candidatus Altimarinota bacterium
TAAGGTTGGAATTCTTCATGTCTTCCTCTGACACTATAAGTGTATAAGAGTCTCATCCTCAAGTAAAACTACTAATACTTTTAGCAAAAACAGTAGTTCCATTATCCTCAAGTCAAGGAAGTGTCATATACTCTCAAGGATCTATATTTCATTTGCTTCCAATAAAACTTCAGGAGATATCATAATTTTTGGATATAACTAAAACCTCTGCTATTCAAGGAATAATTTTTCCAAAATCATCTTTTTTTCCGGCAGGTAAAAGAATGGAATCGAGAGATTCAAAAAGAAGTCAGTCCTTTGTTATAAATCTTGTTTGAGGAAGAAGGGTCAGTTTTTCTAGTAAGAGATTAGAGACTTTTATCTTTCCTTGAGATTTCTTGACACTAGAAGCATCAATCCCTGTAGTACTATATGTTTCGATAATAGAAATATTCTCCTCCAATGGATATATATCTATTATTTTGTCATTATTTAATGAATCAAAATCATTATTTTCTTTAAATATAAAGTTTCGAGCTTTCGTTTTTATATAGATTTCAGGAGTAACAGTAACTGTCGTTTTATTGATAGCAAAATAAAAGATAAATACAAAGAGAAACAAAGAGATAAAGAACAATCATACAAATAGTCCTATATTAGAATAGGACTTGTATTTATGAGAATAATCTTTAATGGTGTTTATGTTTTTATTTCTTTTTATAATACCTGACAGTTCTCTGTAGTATTTTTTTATCTCAAAGATAAGATACTCATTAAAAGAAAAATTATGCTTCATTAAATCTTCTTGATGAAGATTTTTTTCTTCTATGTATTCACTATCCTGTACTATCGAATAATGAATTCAAAGGTTTTTTCCTATTCTTTTAGAAACAAGATCGTTAGTAACGATTGTGATACTCTTTTCTCCTGACTTTGATTTTATGATTTTTAGTGAAAGGTAGCTATGAAGAATGGGATGACCTATAGGAAAATTCAAGATGATACTATCTCTTTGTACCGATCCTATTTTTTCTATTATATCTATAAGGGTGTCGCTCTTTTTTATAGGGATCATTTTTTGAACTTATATGTACGAGACTTGCTTTAAAAGTAAGGATTTTACTCAACATTTCAAATTTCCTTTACAAAAAAAATAATTAAACTACTATTTTTCTATATATTATTATTTATAATAAAGATATTTTTGAAAAAGATACAAGATATCATTGATTTGCTAGATGCCTCGCTTATAGAAGACGGAGAAACAAATATTATGTGAGGAAATATCATACAATTGGGGTATGATAAGGAAATTGATACATATAGAAACTTGATTGAGGACTCTCATAGATGGCTTTCAGAGTACCAAAAAGGTCTCGTAGAGAAGTTACAGATAACCACTCTTAAAATCAAGTATACAAATGCATCGGGTTACTTTATAGAAGTTCCTAAAAGTCAGATTTCAAAGGTCCCAGATTCATTTACACACAAACAAACACTTGTAAATGCAGGAAGATTTGTAACTCTAGAATTGGTAGAATTTGGGTCTCAACTTTTAGAGGCACAGAATAATATGGCCGAGAAAGAATATGAAATATTTCAAGATATTCGAGCAAAAATCCTTACTCAATATTCGCTCATGAAACAAGCAAGTAAGAACATATCTGTTGTGGATTTTATAAGCTCACTTTGAGAAGTCTCTTATAGCAGCGGATATGTGTGTCCAAAAATAACAGAATCATATAGGCTCTCTATAAAAGAATGAAGACATCCTGTTATAGAAGGAATCGAAAAAAGCTTTATTAGTAATAACTT
>JAMOOA010000133.1 GCA_027066255.1 Candidatus Altimarinota bacterium
ATTTGAAATTATGTGAATAAATACTCTTTGAAATAACGTATGAGATGATGCGAGAAAAAAAATAATCTTGTTTGATACAACACTTCGAGATGGACATCAATGTCCTGGTGCAGCAGTAGAAAAGGATAATGATTACTTTGATATAGTGAGGTGACTTGATGGTATCGGCTTTGATATATGTGAAGTGTGATTTCCAGCATCTTCAAAACATGAAGCTTGGAGAGTAAAAGAAGTGGCAAGTATGTGTCAATCAGGAGAAATCTCTACAATGGTGTGTGGACTCACTCAAATGGTTGATTTTCAGGTAGAGGCATGTTTACATTCTCTTGAACCCGCAGCAATAGTAGATAAAGGATTCTTCCACATCTATTTTCCTGTTGATCCCGTCTTAAGGGAAGCAAGTATTGGGAACAAGATATCAAACGAGGAAGCGTTGAGTAACGTTGCAAAGTTCACAAAAATGGCAAAGGATTCAAATATGCGTATCCAGTTTTCTCCAGAATGATATTCTAGAGTAGGCGATAACTTTGATTTTTGTACGGAACTTCTTATCGCAGCAGCTGAAAATGGAGCTACATATTTTAATATGCCAGATACCATAGGTTGAGAAGACTCTGATAATAAAGAAAAAGAGTATTATGTTTCTAGTATCCTGAAACATAAAAAGATACTCGACAAGAGCTTCCCTGATAATAATTTTGTTTGGTCAGTACATAATCATAATGATTTAGGAAATGCTGTACAAAATAGTATCAATGGTGTGAAGAAAAGAACGGGAATATATAAAATAGAATGAACGATAAATGGTGTATGAGAGAGAGCAGGAAATGCAGATATATTGCAAATAATTACTAGAATGAAAACAACACTTGCAGATCAATTTGATATAGACCATATAGAGGCTTCAAAAATATTATCAGTTTCTCAACTTGTTTCAAAACTGATGCTCCCTGTACAGCCTAATTATCCTATAGTGTGAGATAACGCGATGAAACATACAGCAGGAGGACATGCAAATGCTATACTAAAGAATCCAGAAGTATACCAACCATTTACTCCAACATTGGTAGGTTGAGAGATATCTCTTGTGTATGGACCGAACTCGGGTGGAAACCTGGCTATAAATATTCTTAAGGAAAACTGATATGATTGTAGAAATATCAACAAGAGGGGATTAGATGGTTTTCTTAAAAAGAAGATGCAAGAGACAGGAAGATATAAAGGAATCACGGATGAAGAGTTACTAGAGTTGTATATTGAGTACCAGTGAACACAATAATTATTTTGACAAAGCGGGCTTTTCCTATATCTTTGCTATAGTTCTTTTCTATTTCTTTCGTTTGATGTCGTTATGGAAACGCGTACGAGAAAGGAGTTCGAAAGATAAAAGTAAAATACTTGGGTGGAACCGTCTTTCAAAAGACCCCAAAAGCTAATATGATGTAGCTTTTGGGGGTTTTTTATGAAAAATACTTAACTAACTAAAAATATTATGAAAAAAAATATGAAAGACATCGTGAATTTGTGTGCAAAGAGAGGTTTTGTATACCCGTGAAGTGAGATATATGGAGGCTTGGCAAACAGTTGGGACTATGGACCATATGGGAGTTTATTGAAAGACAATATTAGGAATCTCTGGAAAAAAGAGTTTATCCAAAAGAGGATGGACACTATGTTGATAGATTGTTCTCTTATCATGAATCCAAAGGTATGGGAAGCGAGCTGACATGTAGGAGGATTCTCTGATCCACTTATG
>JAMOOA010000134.1 GCA_027066255.1 Candidatus Altimarinota bacterium
GACAAAAAACTGTACTATCCTCAGCCCAGTCACCATAACATATCGCTCTTAATCAAGACATGATAGTGTAGTATATTTTAAAAATCCTAGTTATAAATACTAGGATTTTTAAAAAGTCAATAAATTATTCTAACTTCTATTCGTCCTCAGGAAGTTTAAATCCTCTATCTTCTCTGATTTTGATGGCTATATTGCTTGGAACTTCATTGTAATGATCAAACTCCATACCGTATGAAGCACGTCCTTGAGAAGCTGATCTGAGTTCTGTGGCATAACCAAACATCTCTGAAAGTGGTACGTAACATGCGATAATTTTTGCTTGTCCTCTATCTGACATTTCTTCTATCTTTCCTCTCTTTGAATTGATCTGTCCGATAACATCTCCCATATATTCTTCTGGAGTATTTACCTCTACTTTCATAATAGGTTCAAGTATGATGGCTTGCGCTCTCTTACATGCTTCCTGAAATGCTTTTGAAGCAGCGAGTTTAAATGCAAGTTCACTCGAGTCTACATCATGGAATGAACCAAATGTAAGAGTTGCTCTGATATCTACCATAGGGTATCCAGCGACAAAACCTCTTGTGTATGCTTCGTTAAGACCTTTTTCAACACCTGGGATATACTCTTTTGGTATCACTCATCCAGATATCTTGTTTACAAACTTGTTTACTTTCTTTACCCCTTCATCCTCCTCGTCTGCTTCTTTGTATGGTTCAAAAGTGATAACTACATGACCGTATTGGCCACGACCACCTGTTTGTTTTGAATATTTGTGTTCTACGTCTTTTGCCTCTATCTTGATGGTTTCTCTGTATGCTACTTGTGGAGCTCCAACGTTACACTCTACGTTAAACTCTCTTTTCATTCTGTCTACGAGGATATCGAGATGGAGTTCTCCCATACCAGATATAATCGTTTGAGCTGTTTCTTCGTCCGTTCTTACTCTGAAACTAGGATCTTCTTCTGCAAGCTTTCCTAGAGCTGTTCCCATTTTTTCTTGGTCAGCCTTTGTTTTTGGTTCTACAGAAACAGAGATAACTGGTTCTGGGAATTCCATAGATTCTACAAGAAATACTCTATTTACATCACAAAGTGTATCACCTGTCTTTGTAGCTTTGAGACCAACAACAGCTCCGATATTCCCTGCTGATATTTCTTGTATCTCTTCTCTAGTATTTGCGTGCATTTGAAGAAGTCTTCCAACTCTTTCTTTCTTTCCAGTAGAAGCGTTGTATATGTATGATCCTGATTTAAGAGTTCCTGTGTATACCCTTGTAAATGTCAGTCTTCCAACAAAAGGGTCTGTTGCAACCTTGAATGCAAGAGCTGCAAGAGGAGAATTTGCATCTACTTTTATCTCTTCTGTTTTTTCTATATCATCTACATCTGAAACAACGATACAACCATTATTTACATCAACAGGACTTGGGAGAAATGCTACAGCAGCATCGATAACCATTTGTACTCCAATATTTTGAAGTGCTGAACCACAAACAACTGGATAAAGGTCATTTTTACAAACCCCTATTCTCAGTCCTTTTTTAATTTCTTCTACTGAAAGATCTCCAGCTTCAAAGTATTTGTCCATCAGTGCTTCATCCTGTTCTGCTACCTTTTCTACAAGTTCAAGTCTGAGGGCTTCTACTTTATCTTTGAGGTCAGCTGGAATATCTATCTCTGTAATATTTTCACCACTATCACCTTCGAAGTGGTATGCTTTCATCTCGATAATATCGATGATTCCTTCAAAAGTTTCAGCTGCTCCTATAGGGTACTGAATAGAGACTACCTTGTTTCCAGCAAGTCTTTTTTTAATAGTATCAACAGACATATCGAAATCTCCCCCCATCTTGTCCATCTTATTAACAAAACAGATTCTTGGAACTTCATACTTGTCTGCCTGTTTCCAAACCGTTTCTGATTGTGGTTCTACCCCCTGAGATCCGTCAAATACAGCAACCCCTCCATCAAGAACACGAAGAGATCTTTCTACCTCGATAGTAAAATCCACATGACCAGGAGTATCAATAATATTGATTTGGTAATCCTTCCAGAAACATGTTGTTGCTGCTGAAGTGATCGTGATTCCCCTTTCTTTTTCTTGTTCCATCCAGTCCATCGTTCCTTCCCCATCGTGAGTTTCTCCAATTTTGTGAATTTTCCCAGTATAATACAAAATTCTCTCTGTTGCAGTTGTCTTTCCAGCATCAATATGGGCAATAATACCTATATTTCTTACTTTATCTAAAGGGGTTACCTTAGCCATAATCTATAATAAATAATAAATAAAAATTCTCTCAAAAAGGAGAATAGTTTTTTGTTTCTTTGGTTTTTGCCCGAAGATTCTATACAAAAGGGGGTATCTGTCAAATGATTTTACACCTTGTCTAAGTCTAATTTTTTGAGTGTCTTTTCAAGCTCCCCTATGATAAATTCACTATAACTTTGGGCTTTCGATTTCGATATATTGATATTAAGCTCCATAAGGAAGAAAGTAAATATACTTGCCATAAATATATGGATACTTTTATCTGTTTTCAAAAGCTCTATAGTTTTTCGTGTTGATATAGCAGAGGGTTCTATAGTAATAACGTCTTCTATATCTTCTATCCACTGATTAATTCTCATCCTCAGAGTATCGTCTATCGTATTATCATGGAACTCTGTAAAGTTTTCTTTAGGGTTATACATGAATTTGATAGGAGCTTTTGTTGTTTCTTTACGTATTTCATTACTGATAGGAAGGTAAGCGAGGGAAAATACTCCCATAAGAAAATTTGTTCCATATCATTTTTCTAGGCAAGGGAAAAGTTCACCCAGAACTTCATCGTATTTTTTCTTGATAATGATTTCGATAAGGAACTTTGCTAAAAGGAAGTCATATTTCTTGACCTTCTTTTCATCCTTTTGGGTTCTTTTAATACCAGCACCAGCTTTTTTTGCTGCCTCCTGATACTTCTCAGATATTTCAGCTGAGTTACTTCATCCTTCTCAGGATTCTACGGGTGTAAATTCTTCTAAGCTCATGGTTTAGGCTGCTAAAAAGTGAGATAGTTCAATAATAAAATATACTCCTAGAAAGAAGGTAGATACTAAGAAACAAAATATTATAAAACCATAGTTATATGGTCTATTTTTTTCTCCTTTTAGAAGTCTATCTCATTCTCTTAAGATATTAAAGTATATCTCCTTATCATTTAAATAAATAATTATTAAAGAGAATATAAGAAACGCTATCGTGACTACCCCCATAGTTATCAATGGGTAATTATCAAGTGCCCACAGGAGAGTAACTTCCAATAAACTATTTTCAAACATACTTTATTCTAAAAATTATATATCTTTATGACTCTCTGTATCTTACCATTATCCTCAAAATATTCAAATTGGAGTCCAAAATCTTCTAATAATTTTTTTGAAACCTCATACTGGTCAAACCCTATTTCTATAAAAAGAGTAATAGATGGTATTTTCAGGACATTCTTGAGTTGAAAGCATTGTTTTATAAGTTTCTCGTAGAGTTCAAAACCTGTTTTTTCTCCTCCATAAAGTGCTGTATCTGGTTCAAAATCTATAACAGACGTATCCATATTCTTATGATCCCCTTCTTTTATGTATGGAAGATTTGCCGTGATAAAAATATTCTTTTGAAGTTCATAGGTGTCTGAACTAAGGAAAGGATCCAAGAGATTCCCCTCTATTGGGATTATTTGTGACTCAAGTTTGTAGTTTTTTATATTGATTGATGAAACTTCTAGAGCCTCTGGGGAGACATCTACTACATAACTCTCATGAAACTTGAGCGGAGAAATAGCTCCAAGAATACTGATAGGAATACATGAACTTCCTGTTCCCACATCTATCATCGTAGTGATTTCTGTATCGATATTCTTACTAATTTCCTTTATTACCTCATCCACCAATATTTCAGTATCATTTCTTGGAATAAGCACTCTATCGTCCACAAAAAACTCATTTCCCCAGAATTCAACCGTAGAGAATATGTACTCTTGAGGCTCTCCCTTTCATATCCTCACAAACATCTTTTGAACTTCATAGAGATATTTTGCATCAATATCATCCATCTTAAAAAAATCTTTCGATGATATTCATAATACCGAGCACATAGTATCTTCTATATCTTGTCTTTGGAGTCCATATTGGAGTCCAATAGTTATATATTCACTTTTTTTCATAAAGTATTTTACCTTGATTTTATAGGAGTATTATTCTTCAAATTTTTTTCTTTCAAATATCAAAACGGTACAAAAGAGAATGATCAATAGATAGAGTATGCTGTAAACAGTATTGAAAGCTATATATTGAAATCCCAGACTTTGAAAACTTCCGATAATATCTTTTGTATTGAGCGCCTCAAGTGGAGGAAATAATAGTTGAAAAATCTGGATAACATAGGCTGCTATGGTACTTTGCATACGATGAAAGAGATCAAGAAGCAAAGAAAACCCATGGGAGATAACATAGATCATCAATGATATAAGTATCGTCAGAATATTACTCATAAACGTTGAGAAAAAGAAGACCAAAGAAAGGAGTATTTCTAGTTTTAAGAAAGTAAAAAAGAGGGAGATAGGTATAAGTGGAGTTATATCTATGTTTTTAAATAAAAGAACCCCTAAGAACAAAAGCGATTGAAGTACTACAATAAGGAGAATGGTAAAAGAAAATCCTAAAAATTTCCCAAGAATAAAATCTTGTCTCTTAATGGGTTTACTCAGAATCAAGAAAATAGTTTTCCCTTCTATCTCACGAAACAGTAGCTGGCTCCCAACAAATAATACTCCTACGATTCCAAATATCTCTATCATTGCCAGTCCAAAATCTACTATCACTTTGTTATCATCTCCTATCGAGAGTTTTCCCATAGCCAAGGAAAATAGGATAAAAATAAAAGCAAAAAACAAAATCAGATACAAAAATTTGTTTCTCACGATTTCTTTAAACGTGTTGAGTGCGATGTTGAACATGGTATGGTGTTTGAATAATACTTTTTCTTTTTTTGTCAGTCTAGTGAGTTTTAGAGAGAATTCAAGCTTTACAAAGTGAAAATATATTTGACTTATATATATATATATGGTGTAGAATATTTATGTTCTCAAATAATTGAGGGCTTAGTTTTAAATTAATGCCCCGTTATATTGAGAATGGGGAGAAGGAAAAGGAATGGAAAAGTATAGTGGAGCGGCCTTGCTCTTGTCAATAATAATGGCTTTGGCCGTAGCCTTCTTCATAACAAAAAGACAAGAGGGGATAGAAAAAGAAACCAGAGACCTCTTGGTCTCAAAAATCCTATCCTGTGGAAACGCAGGAGGGAACGTTTTTTTAGACAGTAATACCTCAAGATATTACTGCTTAAAGAAAGGAGGAAAAAGTTTCGCCTTTTCCCCATAACAAAAATTCCCGTTGCGTCGGTCTATCCGACCTTCGGGATTCTTTTTTTATTGGAAATCTGTAGGGAATGAATATCTTCATTCCTTTTTTGGTACAAAAATATTAGTAGCCTACATGCATTTGTAGTCGAGTATTCCCCTATTTCCATTCACAAAACTCACTATATCCATAGATTTCTTTCCCTCGAGTTTTACTTCGTGGAGGAGGAGTATTTTCTTGTCTACACAAGCTATTCCGTACGTTTTCTTATTGAGTTTAATAAAAGATCAGGCTTTTTTGCCTCCTTCATAAGGAGAAGATTGGGGTGGGGGTTCATGCAAACTTACCTCCTCCAAATTCAACTTCTTCCCTTCATAATACGTATATATTCCTGGCCACTCATAAAAAGCTCGAAATTTGTTATAGATCTCCTGAGTAGATTCTGAAGAAAATAGCACTTCTCCATCCTCTTTTGTAAACTTTCCACAGTATGTCGCTGTTTCATGATTTTGTTTCTCTCCCAGGAGTTCTCCTGAGAGGATTTTTTTAAGAGTATCTATGAGGAGTGCTGGTCAAATTTGGAGCATCTTTGCAAACAAATCTGGTAAAGTGTCATCTTTGTCTACTGCGATTTTCCCTATTTGAAGGATATCTCCTTCATCCATTTTTTTATCCATATACATAATTGTCAATCATGTCTCTTTTACTCCATCCTTCAAAGCTGACTGAACTGGACTTGCTCCACGGTATTTTGGCAAGATACTTCCGTGAATATTGATACATCCATACTTAGGGATATCCAAAATACTCTGAGGAATAATTTTTCCATATGCAACGACGACTATAAAGTCGAGATCGAGATTTTTGAGAGCTTCTATAAAATCGAGATTTTTACGAACCTTCTCTGGTTGTAGTATTGATATATTATTTTCTACTGCTATACGCTTTACAGGTGTTGGTAAAAGTTCTCTTTTTCTTCCTACAGGTTTATCTGACTGAGAGACAACCAGTACTATCTTGACTTCTGGAAATTCTAAAACTCCTGAGAGTATCCCAGCTGCAAAATCAGGGGTTCCAAAAAATGCTATTTTCATATATTATTTTTTATACTTTATTCTCTTCACTTTTTCTAAAATCTTGTTCAGAAACACTACAACCACAACTATAACCCCAAAAACTATTATTTTTCCTGTTCTATCAAGAAAGAGAGCTGTAAGTCCAAATAAAAAAGAAAGAGAATAAACGAGAAGAAGTACCTGATTCTTAGAAATCCCAAGATCAAGAAGTCGGTGGTGAAGATGGGTAAAGTCTCCTTTCAAAGGACTTTTATGTTTTATGATTCTACGAATAACGACATAAAGAGCATCTACAGAGTAGATTCAAAAAACAACCAGAACAGTTGCTATCTTTCCACCTGAAACAATAGCCATAGTAGCAAGCATAAAACCAAGAAACATCGTCCCAGAGTCTCACATAAGAATTTTTTCTTTAAAATCAAAGTACCAAAATGGAATAAGAACCCCTACAAGAATAATCGTCATTTGCATAATAAATTCTGCATTTTTCACTCCTGCTTCATAATCATCTGAAAGATAGAGCTTCACTCAAAGAAAAAATATAATCAAAAAACTAATGATGGAAAGTCCCGAGGTGTTTCCCTGTATTCCATCACTCCAGTTCAAAGCATTGAAAACAAAAACATACCAAAGAACCGTAAAAACTAACGGGATAATGTATACTTGAAATCAGAAAAAGGTCAGAAAATACGTTTCAAGATCTAAAACTCCCCCAAAGATATTACTCACATACCCTATCTTTATAGAGGTGATTCCTATAGTCGCTCCTATAATAATCTGGATAATGAGTCGCAATTTAGGACTCACGTTGAGTATATCATCTATAAAGCTCACTATCGTAATAAAAAAACCGAAAAACCATATCAGCAAAAGCTTGGAGTTAGATTCAATGAAAATATAACTCACAAGAAAAAACACTACAAAAAATATAATTCCTACACTATAAGGAATGGGTTTTCTTTTTTTGCCGTATTTTTTAGGATTGTCTACTATGTCAAACATAGGGAAAACCATTCTCACAAAGGAAATACATCCCAATGATAAAAGTATAGATAAAAGAAGTGAAAGTATATATGTCAACATATCTATGTGGTATTTTTAAGTTTTGCTATATACACAGGAAGGAGTTTGAGATAGAAGATAAAAGTACTTATCCCAAGTATGGTATAGGAGATAGTAACTCCAGGGATATATCATAAAAGAAAGCCTTCATATAATCCAAACAATGCTCCTCAAGTTATAAATATATTCCCCGTAAAAATAAGAAAATATCTTTTTATGTCTAAGGTTTGAGAAAGCCCAACAACCACAAATCCAAATCCTAGAGATTGTACTGATTGATACATAGAGAGACCTAGGGTATATTTTCCTACGAATAAAAGTACTATACTCAGAACTATCATACTTGCTTGGTTCACCCAAACCCAATCCTCTCATTTATGGTAATAAAAGAATATCTTTAATCAACTTATTTGAAAAGCTACCTGCCATAATAGGTATTGATATTCTGAATTAAAGAATGCTGAATATAGAGCAATAGATGCATATAATACGTTTGCAATCATTAGGAAAATAGCTCCTGCCTTAAACTCCATATTGCTATAAGAATTCTGCATTAGGAGAACATAAAGCCCTCCTAATATATTCAAAGAAAACATAAAAATTATTTCTGTTATATTCCCTTTTCATGTAAAAAATATGATAAAAATTGAGACTATAAAAATAATGTAAATCCACCAATTTTCTCGAGAAAATTGGTGGATTTCCGTTTTAAGTAATTGAAGAGATACACTCATTTAAAGAGGCTTATTTATCAAATAAAAACTTTATTATACCGCAGTTTATTTGAGATTTATATATTTCAAATTCTTTTTGAATAACTCCCCCTCTTCTCAAAAAAATGTATACTCATAAATAAGAGTACTCAATATATAAAGTATAAAAATAACAAGCTAATGAAAGCATATTTTTGATATAGATTCCTTAACCTTATAAGGTCTATCAACATAAGTTAATCCTACAACCCAAGAAGCTTCATTATCCTTTCATAGATGATCATTTTCAGATATGTCTGCAATGATATCAACATGCCCATATCAAAA
>JAMOOA010000135.1 GCA_027066255.1 Candidatus Altimarinota bacterium
TCTCTCTTCTCGAAAGTCTCTCTTGATGGAATCACCTCCCTTTCTTGTGGACACTTGCTGATGGCCCTATATTTTTCTTGCCTCTATTTTTATCAATTATGTGGGTGTATTTTGTAATACACAAAAAAGAAGACTCTGAAAAAAGAAAGCTTCTCCATATATTTTATGTATGTGTTCTGTGAATGGTTGTATCATATATTGTAAAACTCTTTGTTGATATCGACAGGCCTGAATCTTACATAGAAAGTACCAGAGGCCTCATGCTTTCTCATATTCCTGAGAAAAGTTTTCCTTCAGATCACGCTACTATTAGTTTCGCTTTTGTGACCTCTCTGTTCTTTACATGATTTAAAAGGGTATGATATATATTTCTCCCTCTGATTATCTGTATGAATATTTCTAGGATACTCGTTGGAGTTCATTGGCCTCTAGATATCATCGTAGGAACTCTCCTGTGAATCACTTCTGGATATGTTTTCTTTCTATATCTGAGAAAACTAAAACTTGTAAAAAACCTAGATTTACTCATAATAAAGCTCATGAAATATATAAAACTCTAAGCACCATTTCTATGGAAAAACAACGCAAAACTATCGCTCTTACAGGAGGATGAACATGAGGACACGCTGTTCCTTTGCTTTCTCTATATAACTATCTCAAAGAGAGCCAAAAAGAATGAGAACTCGAGTATGAGTATAACTTTCTCTGGGTTGGAGGAATAGACTCTATAGAAGAAGAGATTGCTCTCAAGAACAAAATTCCCTTTTATGATATATCTGCTGGGAAAATACGTCGATATTTTGATTTCAGAAATTTCTATGAACCTCTCAAAAATCTCACAGGACTTTTCGAAGGACTGTATTATATCTGGAAATACAAGATAGACATAGTCTTTTCAAAATGAGGATACGTTTCTCTCCCTCTATGTATTGCTGCATGGATAATGAGGAAGACGATATACATACATGAGTCTGATACAGTCACAGGTCTTGCAAACAAGATTATTTCAAAATTCGCTACCAAAGTATTTTACACTTTTCCCAATGACAAAACTTGCATATGAGAAGAACTCCCGGAAGGAAAAACTCACAAATATATTCACTCATGACCAATAGTTAATCCCGAACTCATAGATTATCTCGATTCTTTAAAAGTCACTGAAAACGCAAAGCTTACCGTTATGGTGATTGCAGGAAGTCAGGGATCTACGACCATATTTAACGCACTTCTCAAAGCTCTCCCAGATCTACAAGATATGGAGTTTCATATCATCCTTGGAGAAAAGAACATGCGCTTTCGTCCAGACTTCAAGAAGTTTCCAAACACTATCGTTCATGACTTCGTCACTCAGAAGAGACTTGGAAAAATACTTAAAAATATCGACATAGCGATAACTAGAGGAAGTTCTGCTATCTGGGAGCTCTATTTCTTCGGAATTCATTCTATCATCGTTCCCCTCAAAGCAACAGGTGGAAATCACCAACATCACAATGCTATCTACTTCAACGAGAAGTTTGGAAGCGATATCCTCGATGAAGACGAAAACCTCAACCTCGAGCTCTTCAGACTCCTTCAGAAATACAAGCACCTCAGGAAATCCGGACTCAATATCGATGGATTCTTTGATGGGTTGAAAAAGATAGAGAAGGAGATGGAGTTGTAAAGTAGGCTTATACATTTATTTGATATTAAAAACCACTTATGATAAAATATAAG
>JAMOOA010000136.1 GCA_027066255.1 Candidatus Altimarinota bacterium
GTGAAATCAAGTGATTCTTCTGGGGTGATTTTTTTGTCCCCATTCAGCATGTCCATGAGCTCTTTCAAGTTGCTTACTTTTACAACATCTATTCCTGGGATAATCGAAGCCTCTAATACATTGTATTCCGGGATAAATATCCTCTTGAATCCTTTTTCCTTTGCTCCGAGTGTTGCTGGGAGTACTCCAGATATCGTTCTCAGTTTTCCATCAAGAGCGAGTTCTCATAGGAAGATACTTTCTTTTACATGTTCATCACTCGCTATGTATCCTTGATTGAGGAGTATTCCAATGGCAATACCCAAGTCAAAGCTCGGTCCTGATTTTTTGATATTTGCAGGAGCTAAATTAACGGTGATACGTGTGGTGGGGAGTTTCGCTGAGCTCGACTTTAGCGCACTTCTCAAGCGTTCTTTACTTTCTTGAACTCATTGATCGGGGAGTCCAACGATAGTAAACGCTGGAAGTCCATTGTTGATGTCTACTTCTATATCGATAATTGTAGAATCTAGACCATTCACCGTAAGGGCATGTACCAAAGAAATCATGTTTTTTACACATTAAAAAAATACTTCCTAGTAAGACTAAGAAGTATTGAGTGAGGAACAAGGGGAAGAAGAAAAAGGGACTATGAATTTAATAGAGAATTAATTTATACTTTCATATATATACAACTCGTATCATCTTTTACATGAAATCCTTCATCCGTTATAGTGATTAAAGATATAGGTCATATACTCATGAAGTTAGTAGGAGAAGTAGGAAGTTCGAACATCAAAGAAATCTTTTCTTCATCTCACTTTAAAATAGAAT
This sequence comes from Candidatus Altimarinota bacterium, assembly GCA_027066255.1. Taxonomy (GTDB): domain Bacteria; phylum Patescibacteriota; class Gracilibacteria; order BD1-5; family UBA6164; genus CALDZK01. The sequence continues at coordinate 814 of JAMOOA010000136.1, forward strand.
CTTTAAAAGACTGTTTTGCTTGTTCCTTAGTTGCAGGAAGTGAAACATGACTATCGTGAGAACAAATGCCAGTTACTTTATATTCAAATGTATTCTCTCAAGACTCTCTTGCTATCGTATCTCAAACTGATATTCCCAATCTTTTAAGAAATGGCTCACATATTTGTCTATCTTTTAAAACCCAAAATGTTTCTTTAAATCTATTTTCTGCTTCTGATATTTCAGGCTCCTGTAATAGATGGTCAACTCCATCAACAGGAAGGATACTGGGTTTCCCATCTTCATACCCATCTGCTCCTTCTTTTACAATGTTTGACATAAACTTAAAGTTATTAATAATAACTATGGTAATAATATTTACAGACTTGTCAATCTCTACTCTATAAATCCCTCAACTTGAGCAGCTACAAGCTTAGCAAAACTACCCTTCTTATCTACGAGTTCTTTGTAAGTTCCTTGCTCTATAACACGTCGAGCATCAAAGACAAATATCCTATCAGCTGATAATAGTTGAGAGCCTGTGGGCTATAATAAAGGTAGTTCTTCCTTTCATGAGATCATCAAAAGAAGCTTGGAGGTGTCGTTCTGTTTCGGCATCGAGTGCTGAGATGGCCTTATCAAGAATAAGTCTATTTAGAAAAAATGAGTACTTCGGAAAAGACTATGATTTATTTATATTTACTATAATCAAACATCTTCATTTCTGAATCAACTTTTCTGATGATATCGAGAATAACTGATACAATAATGATAAGTCCCGCTCCTGAGATGATAAAGTCTACACTTTGACCAAGAAGTTTTCCCATAATGTATGGAAGGACAGCTATGAAAGCGAGAAATGATCCTCCATAGAGATTTAAGTGGTTTGAAACTTTTTGTAGGTATGCTGCTGTATCTGCTCCCGGTCTGATTCCTGGTATATATCCTCCTCTTTTTTGGATATTTTCAGCAACTTCTTCTGTTTTAAAGGTAATTGATACATAGAAGAAAGCAAAAGCCATTACAAGTGCAAAGTATACAATGATAAAGACCCATGATGGATTTTGTATGCTAAAGTATGTAAGAAGTGTCTCTCCTACCTTTGAAGCCCTCTCTCCTGTTGAGTTTGAGAGAATTTGCCCAATGATCGCTGGAAATGTTACGATTGATACAGAGAAGATAATAGGTATCATCCCTGCTTGGTTAATCTTAATTGGAAAGTATGATTTTTCTTCACGTCCTGTTCTTGTATAGATAATCGGAATTCTTCTGTTTCCTTCTGTAAACTTGATAATCACATAGATGATAACCAGGGTTGCTATAATCAGCGCTATAAAGAGTGGGTATGCTCCGTTATTTATATGCTGCATAATAACGTTTGGTACTGCTGCAAGAACTCCAGCCATGATGATAATAGAAATACCATTGCTGATACCAGATTCTGTCATCACTTCTCCTAACCACATCAAGAACATTGTTCCTGCTGTTGCTATAAGCATAGCCATAAGAACCGTTGGTATGTCTGTAACATTGAGAATTGGGGCTGAAGCCAATGAATTCAAAAGGATAATCATTCCATAACTTTGTACAAATGCAATAGGAAGTGTGAGCCATCTTGTGATTTTTGTAATCTTCTTTTGCCCTTGTTCTCCTTCTTTTTGCATATCCCCAATCTTTGGAACAATAACTCCAAGAAGTTGGATGATAATCACAGCATTGATATATGGAGAGAGCCCCATAAGGATAATGGAGAAATTTTCTAGTCCTCATCCCATAAGTGCACTAAAAAATGCAAGCCCCTTTTGTCCTTCAATAATAGCAGAAAGTCCATCAGTATTTACTCCTGGAATAGGTATAACTGAAAGAAACTTGTATACTAAAACAAGGAGAAGAGTTGCAATAATTTTCTTTCTCAAGTCTTTTATGGTCAATACTGTTTTTATGTAGTCGAGTATCATGTGTCTGTTTTTTAAAAATTTTTCAAAGTACGTATGTTCTCAATAGGAAGTAACAATGTATCTAGAGGATATGGGTTTTTATAAAAAATAAAAGTACAAAATCCTATAACGTTGTATTTTACTGTTAATTCTTAGCTGAAATTTTTGTTTTGAGTTTTTGTCTTATAGCCAAAAATAACCCTTAGCTTGGGTTATTTTCTTTTTTTTCTTCCTTTTGCGCTACTAGTTCTATTTTTCCTCCTGCTTTCTCTACAAGTGCTACAGCTGATTTAGATGCTGCATCTACTTTTATAGAAATCTTTGTTTTTAGCTCTCCATGTCCAAGAAGTTTTATTCAAAGACTTTTACTTCTGATAATCCTTTTTTCTAAAAGTGTCTCTTTTGTAATATCTGTTATTTTCATATCAGCCATTCTTTGAAGGTCAGAAACGTTGATGATATTATAATGAACCTTAAATTTTGCATTTGAGAATCCTTTAAGTTTTGGCATCCTTCTAAAGAGAGGAGTTTGTCCTCCTTCAAACCAATCTGGAACTCATCCTCCTGATCTACAGTTTTGTCCATTCATCCCTCTTCCTGAAAATGTTCCTTTTCCAGAACCGTTTCCTCTTCCGAGCCTTTTGAATGTTTTTCTTGAACCAGTATTTGGTTTTATTGTATTTGTAGAAAGCATAGCTTCGTCTTTATATAATTAAATTTCTTGTTTTATTTGAATGATGTGAGTGCTTTGATAGCAGCTTTTGCATTATTAATAAGATTGTTTGAACCATATCTCTTTGCAAGTATGTCCTTGTACCCTGCAACAGCGAGAACTTTTCTCGCTGATCCACCAGCGATAATACCAGTACCTTTAGAAGCAGGATGTATCATAAGCTTTGCTGCTTTATACTTTACTGTAATATCGTATGGTATTGTTCCATCTTCTATTTTTACTTCTGTGAGGTTTTTCTTAGCGTTTGAGATAGCTTTTGCAATAGCATCAACTACTTCCCAGCTTTTCCCTGTTCCAAGACCTACTCTTCCTTTCCCATCACCTATAACCATAACAGCTCTAAATCTGAGTTGTCTTCAACCAGCTGTAACTCTTGTTACCCTGTCTATAGCGAGAAGTTCTTCCTTGAATTCCTTTCTTGGTTTTCCACCTCTTCCACCACGTGAATCTTTTCTACTTTTATCAAAAGCCATAATAGTTCTTTATTTATAAATAATTAAAAGTTCAATCCTGCTTTCCTCGCTGCTTCTGCAAGAGCTTTTACTCTTCCTTGGTACGGAAATCCTCCTCTATCGAAAACAATTTCTTTTATTTTTAGTGCTTTTGCTTTTTTTCCTACTTCTTCTCCTACTTTTGAAGCAGAATCAAGTCTCTTTATTTTACTTGTTCCTTTCAAATCAGAGCATGCAGCAAGAGTTTTCCCTGTTTCATCATCTATGATTTGAGCATAGATATTTGTATTACTTCTAAATATCGAAAGACGAGGTCTTTTTGCTGTTCCAGATATCTTTGATCTGACTCTTGCTTTTCTTCTTAGTCTATTTTCTTGTTTTTTAAGCATAATTTTAAATTATTCTTTATTAATTATTTTTATTATTTTGCACCTGATTTACCAGCCTTTCTTCTAATATGTTCTCCAACATATTTGATACCTTTTCCTTTATATGGTTCTGGTTTCTTTTTAGCTTTTATCTTTGATGCAAATTGTCCTACTCTTTGTTTATCTATACCTGAAATATGTATGATATTCTTTGCTTTTTCATCCATTTCTACTTTAATTCCTTCTGGTACTTCTACATCTACTTTATGTGAGAAACCAATAGAAAGAATAAGCTTCTTTCCTTGAACTTCAAATTTGTACCCTACTCCATTTATTTCAAGACTTTTTTTAAAACCTGTAGAAACTCCTTCTATCATGTTAGCAATAACCGATCTCGTTGTTCCCCACATAGCACTAGCGTCTTCTCCTACTGGAGCAACAACTATGTTTCCTTCTTCTTGAGTTACTTTGACTTGAGAACAAAGTCCGAAAGAGAGTTCTCCAAGAGGACCTTTTATTGTGATATTATCTGCGTCTATTCTTGCTTCTACTTTATCAGTAAGAGCAATAGGCATTTTTCCAATTCTTGACATAATTTTTTATAAATAATAGTAGTAAATTACGATAACTTTCTTTCTCTCAATAGTCATCTGCATTTTTCTGTCTTACTAGAATACTTCACAAAGAAGTTCTCCTCCAACATTGAGGCTTCTTGCCTCATAACCCGTTACTACTCCTTTAGGAGTAGAGACTATATATATCCCTTTCCCATTTTTAGATTTTTTGATATCACCTGATCCGAGATAGATTCTTTGACCTGGTTTACTAATTCTGTTAAATGTAGGAACATACTTTGTTACTTTTACACTGTTGAGTGTTGTTTGTATGGTCTTTTTATTATTATCCTCTACCACTTCAAAGTCGATGACATACTTATTTTTCTTTAAAATCTTGAGTATATCTGTTTTGAGTCTAGAATATGGAACTTCCACAGTCTCGATTCTTGCCATGTATGCATTCCTGAGTCTTGTGAGTAAGTCTCCTATAGGATCCATTATCATAATCTGTTACATTAAAAAACTAAAACGTTGTTTGTATTTTCTTTAAAAAACAATGCACTTCTTTCTTTCTACCAGCTCGATTTTCTTACTCCTGGAAGTTCTCCTAGATTTGCCTTCTCTCTAAAACAAATTCTACAAATATCAAACTTTCCGAGATATCCTCTTGTTCTTCCACATTCACTACATATGTTGTATACTTTTGTAGCTTCCTTTGGTTTTCTTCCATCAGAAATTGCTTGGAGAAACTTCTTCTTGAGTTGATTCGCTTTTGCTATTTTTGCTTTTCTAGACACGGTCCTTGGTATTAAAAAATATATTACTTTGCGAATGGGAATCCCATAAGCGTCAAGAGCTCTTTCCCTTGGTTCTTATCTTTTGCTGTTGTTTTTACTGTAATTTGCATTCCGTGGTTTTTCACAACATCATCTTGTGGTATTTCTGGGAAGATAGTATGTTCTTTTATCCCAAAGTTATAATTTCCATCTTTATCAAATCCTCTCTTGTTTATTCCTCTAAAATCTCTTACTCTTGGAAGTACTATGTTTACAAGCTTGTCGAGAAAGTTATACATGTTATCTCCTCTTAGAGTCACCGTCAAACCTACTGGCATACCCTCTCTCAGTTTGAAGTTAGAAATGGCTTTCTTTGCAAACTTTACAACAGGAGCTTGTCCTGATATAAGAGCAAGATGCTGCTGAAGGGTTGAATAGTCTTTGTTTCCAGAACGAATATATGTTCCTATCCCCATATTAAGAACTACTTTCTCAACTTTTGGAATCTCCATAGAGTTTTCTATTTTAAGATTCTTTTTAAGTTCTGGAGCTATTTTTTTTATGTACGTATCTTTGAGAGACATGTGTTCTATTTTTTTAGTGAACTAAATACTTTATTTTATAATACAATCTTTTGGTTGTTTCTTTTCTGCTTTTACTGCTTGTTTCGAATATCTGAATTTCTTTGTTTTTCCTTTTTCTTCTATCGTCACAAAACCTATTCTTGTTGGTTTTTTTGTTGTTGGACATTCAAGAGCCACGTTTGAAGAATCCACTGGTTTTTCTATCTTTACAATTTGCCCAGGAGTTGTTCCTTGTTTCTTCATATGTCTTGTTACGACATTTATACCTTCTACAAGAACTTTGTTAGTATCATTCAGGACTTTTAAGACCTTTCCTGATTTACCTTTGTATTTTCCTGAGAGAACGATAACTGTATCTCCTGATCTTATTTTCATAACCTTCTTTATATTAAAATATTTTTTATAACACTTCTGGAGCAAGAGAAACAATCTTGTTGAATCCTTTTGCTTTTAGCTCTCTTGCTACTGGTCCAAATATACGAGTCCCCTTTGGTTGACCTGCATCATCGATAATCACACATGCGTTATCGTCAAATCTCAAGTAACTTCCATCTGGTCTTCTTACTTCTTTTGTAGTTCTCACTACTACAGCTTTTACTACTTTTTTCTTTTTTATAGCTCCATCTGGACTTGCTTTCTTCACACTACATACGATAACATCTCCTATAGAAGCATATCTTCTATGAGAACCTCCAAGTACTTTTATACAAAGAACTTCCTTGGCTCCAGAGTTGTCGGTTACAGCGAGTCTTGATTCTGTTTGTATCATAATTCTCTAATTATTAGTTTGTGTAAATATTATTTCCCTTCTACAAGAGTCCATCTTTTATTCTTTGAAAGAGGTCTTGATTCTTCTATCGTCACAACATCTCCTTCCTTGCATACATTTTTCTCATCATGTGCATAGAATTTCTTACTCACTTTATATTTTTTGTGGTACTTTGGGTGGCTTTTTGCTGTCACTACTTCAATAGTAATAGTTTTGTCCATTTTTGTACTTACAACGGTTCCTTGTATTGTTCTCATAGTATTAATTAACTTTTATTAGTTGCTATAGTTTTTAGTTGTGCTACATATTTTCTCAAAAACTTCACAAGATGTGTCTGTTTGAGTTCTCCAAGACGAAGTTTCATTCTCAGAGTAAAAAGTGTTCTTTGAGCATTTTTTGCTTCCTCGAGTACTTTTTCAAGACTTAGTTTTCTTACAGTATCAAGTTTCTTTATGTTCAGGTCTTTTATATCTTTCATCTTTGTTAATATAAAGAATTAATCAAGTATTATTTTCGTCTTCACTGGGAGCTTATATGAGGCAAGAGTAAAAGCTTCCCTTGCAACTTCTGGCGTTACTCACGTCATTTCGAAGAGTACTCTACCAGGTTTTACAGGAGCCCTATACATTTCTACAGAACCTTTTCCTCATCCCATAGGAACTTCAAGAGGTTTAGCAGTAAATGGTTTGTCCGGGAAAATTCTAATCCAGATTTTTCCTCATCTTTTTATGTATCTTACCATAGCTCTTCTTGCAGATTCTATCTGTCTTGAAGTAATGTAACCTCTTGTGGTCGCTTTGATTCCGTACTCTCAAAATGAAAGTGAAGAACCTCTTATAGCGAGCCCTTTGAGTCTCCCTCTATGGGTTTTTCTGTATTTAGTTTTTTTTGGTTGTAACATTTTTTAGCCTTATTAGTATATAAAGAATCGTTAAGAGTCAAGTTTTATTTATTTGTTCTTAAAAACATCTCCTTTGTATATCCAAACTTTTAGTCCTACTGTACCATACACTGTCTCTGCTCTAATGGTTGTATAGTCTATATTTGCACGTATTGTTTGTGTTGGTATGTTTCCGTCTTTGAATGTCTCTTTTCTTGCTATATCAGCTCCGTTGAGTCTTCCTCCTATCTTTATTTTTATTCCTTTTGCTCCTTTTTCCATTGTTCTTGCTATCGCTTGTTTAATAGCTCTCTTATATGGCATTCTCTTTTCTATTTGATTTGCTACTGAGAAAGCAACTATCTTTGCGTTCAAGTCTGGTTTCTTGATTTCCTTTACGTTGATAGTAAATTTAAAACCAAGTTTATTTTCAAGTATTCTTTTGATGTTTTCTACATTTTCTCCAGTCTTTCCAAGTATAAGAGAGGCCTTTGAAGTATAGAGATCTATCACAACTACGTCTTGTTGTTTTGAGATAAGGATATCTCCCATAGGAATTCCTGTAAGCTCTTTTTTCAAGACAGCTCTTAC
>JAMOOA010000137.1 GCA_027066255.1 Candidatus Altimarinota bacterium
TCATCTCTGGTGATATTGATATTTCCATCAACGATGTTGAGAGCTATTTCTCAGATAGTATTATCTCCTGATTTGATATTCATCTTTAAATATCCCGAGGTGCTTCTATCATCTACTTCTATATACACGCTTGTCTTTCTTTCTATTGTTCCATCATTTCCAAAAATCATAGAATCTGAGCCAAGGCTGTTTTTTAAAACAAGGTCATCTCCTCTCTCGTAGAGGGAATAATTTGAATCCAGTACTTTTATTGAAAGAGAGGTTTTATCTTCAGAGATACAAGAAGAAAGCTCTCCTTCACACTTTATAATCTCAGCATCTCATAGGTCATAGTATGCTTTTCCTATATAGGTTCCAAGTGCCTCATTATGTATGTCTACATAGAGTCTGTTCTGACTATCAAAATCTGGTGAGAGCACTATATCTTGAGTAATATCTCTCCCTCAGGCAATACTCCTGAGCCCTCCATTTTCAGATATAGAAATAACATCGCTATATTTGTATGGATTATTTATAAGTGAAGTAACAGCAAGTGATCTATTTTCTTTATCAAAGAGTAGAGCCCCTGCGAGATAATCTTCTTGAGTAACATCTCCATAAGGTGCCCCGAGAAGAACAGAGTAAATTCCATTATAGGCATTCCCTCCTATGTGTTTTTCATTCCAAAAATAAAAAGTCTCAACACTTCCTGCGTTCTCTCATACTCCATGAACGATGAGTTTGTTTGTCTCTATCCAGAGATTGAGAACCTTGGTCCTTAAAAGAGAAGGAAGGTCTTTGTAGTCTTGGCTTTGCTCTAGACGTCTTTGTGTTGTGAATCTCGAAATATAGGTTTGAGAGTTGTATTCTTTATAAAAGAGCTTTCCTCTAGTTGTAAGTCCTACTGCTGATTTCATTCCTGGGATATCAAGTCCAGATTTTACAAAAGGAGCCTGTCCTTCCAGAGCAAAGAAATTGTCGTCGAGAGAAGGGGACGTTCCGATTTTAAAATACCCAACCCCCGGGATGTCTGTCCCTTCTATTTTAAATTGGGCTTTTCCTCATTTTGAAGTCTTTTTCAGATTTGAAGAAGTGATAATGCTTTTATAGTCTTCTGGGATTTCCAAAGAGAACTCTGTAGTATTGTCGTTAAATACTTCATTCCCATATCTATCTTTAAGAACTGCAAAAAGAGTTGTCGAGTCTTCTATATTTGCTTCTATTTTGTCTCGACTCAAGGATATATCTACTCTAATAGGGTCTTCTGGTAGGATATCTATGTACTCTTTGGTGATACTCGAAACTCCTTCTATTTGAAATTCCAGCTTAATATTCTTTCCTGCAAGATTCTTAGTCTGAAGTCTGAGAGTTGATACTCCATTTTTTATATCAATATAAGAAGAAAGTGGTTTCCCATAAAGAGGATTGAGGACTAGGTATGCTCTCGAATTAAAGTCTGTAAGGGTATTTCCAGAGGTGTCTTTGAGGGTAATGTCAAACTCATACGTCTCTCCTCCAACTACTATTTCTGAGCTTTTTGCAACCACCTCTACGTCAATACTATCAATAGTACGAATGGTCTTAGACGTAGATACGAGAGTGTCTCCCGAGATATCCTTCAGAGTAATATTTAGGGTATTATTGGCTACAGTGTCTGTAGATTTGAGTCTAAATATCTTGTATCCTTCTACCGTTCTTGTCTGAAAATCACTATTCCCTGAATCTAGAAATTCCAATCCTCAACCAGATATATTCATGTTGATGTCATAAAACGCCCCTGAAGCAACATTTCCAAATCTATCGAGGAATGTTACTATATGTGTAGTGATATTTCCTCATGTCTGAGAAATAGTTGTCCCCAGATTTACATCGAAAGTTGAAGCAACATCAGGAGAAAAGTCAATCGTTTTATTAGCTCTAAACCCATTTGCATCTGTAATAATAAACTCCAATCTCCCTGAAGTTTGAACAGCTGTAAGAGGTTTGAAGTTTGCAAGTTGAGAAGCTGCTATATTTATTTCCTCATATATAATCTCTCCCTGCTTTTTTATCTGGAATTTAAGTGGATAAGAGAGTGAGAGAATATTTCCCCTTTTTGAGTAATTTGTCAGTGCAAAAATAACTTTCTCCGGATTGGAGTTGTTAGTAAATACACTCCCAGCTACATCTTCAACCTGTGTAAAGTTTGTGTCTATAAGGAAGAGATTATTAGCATCTGAAACTTTGAGAGTATCAACAGCTGGAGATATATCTGTAAGCTCTTCTCATTCTATAAGATAACTGTTCAGGAAGAGTCTGTCCCCTCGAACTTGTACATCGAGTGTTTCACTCTCGAGAGATATCTCTACATCTCCATGATTATCCTTAGTTGTAAGGCTTGCTTCAAAGTATGCGTTTACATCTGATCTCTTAGTGGAAAAATACGTAACAGCTTTTCCGCGAGAAACACGTGAACGAGTATTGTTGAAGCTGATATATTTATTCGCTTCATTAAAATCTGCTGGAGAATTATAAGATGGGTCATCTATATCAAAAATTGTCTGCGTATTTCCTGCTGTAAATTCACTATCTCCATCAAGGGGAATTTCTAGTTTTGAAAGCTCAAAATCTACGTAACTAATATTATCAAGAGTAACCACCCTATCATTCTTATCCTTCAAAACAGCTGCCAGTATTCCAACCTTGGAGTAGTGGTATTTTGATGAATCACTATAGAGCTCTATAGCTCCTCCATCCAGTTTTCCTTCTATACAGTCATTGATACCATTCTTATTGACGTCTCCCTGACAGACCAAGAGATCCTCTTGTTCTTCCTCAGACAAGAGACTTGGACCACAAGATCACTCAGATATACCAATAGTTGGTGGTAACATTTCCTGAAGCCAACATACAATAGCTGGTATCCATTCCCATATAGGAACTCCATCTGGTGGAGCACATTGGAATACTCCTTCTTTTCCTGCTGGAGGAGCTATATTTGAGGAAAGTAAAGAAGTATTAAGTGTTATATTTCTTGCGATAATAGAAGCAAACGGATTATTCGCTTTTTCGTTTGGGTCAAGCTTTATATACATATTTCGGCTATCTCCTGGAGCTCACAGATAGGCTACTTCATAAGATTTTTTATTTTTTGGAAGGTTGAAAAGATAGTTATTTCCTCCAAACTGATCACTCAGATAATTTTCAAATATGAATTTGTATTTTCATGAAACCGTCTTGAGGTTATTCCAATACACAGCAAAAACAAGTGTATCATAATACGAAACATCTTTACTTTCTCCATCTATCGTAAAAGTCTGTAGAGGCCTTGATTTGAGTGTCGTGTAAAGATCTATGTTCGCACTTGGAAAATCTCCTGTCTTTAGGAGGTTGTATATCGTTTGAGCATCTCCTACAAGACTATTTGGGTTGGAAGAAATAATAGAAGTATTTATCTGTGTAGATATATCGTCAAGATGTCTCTTGAGTGACGCATCTATATTTTCAAGAGTGAGTTTCGTGTTTGCTTGTGGAATGACTCTAAATAAGTGTGGGTAATCTATTTTTTGGTATTCTCCATCTGCAGCTATAAAATCTATATATCTATTTTTATCAACAGGGAGATCCGGAGAAACAAGAGCTGCGACTTGTTTCCCAAACTCTTCATTTGTAGGAGAAGTGTGGGTGATATGTGAGGTAATTTTTTTGTAATCATAAGAAAGCGTTCCTCTTGGACAAGCACAGACCTGCTCTTCGTCTCTTCATCCTCAGCTACAAACTGGTGAGGTTGCTGATTGTTTTATTACTTCTCCATCGAGGTTAAGAACATCGAGGATACACGCTCCTGCTCCACTATCAGAGATAGATGCATAATGATCTCCAAATCCATCTGTAGAATCGAGTCTTGTATTGGTCGTTGCACAAGTCCAGCGTTCTGTTGACTGTCCTGGCATAGGGACACTCATATATGAGCGACACGTAGTTTCTTCTATAGCATCTCTTCCTACTTGCGTTGTATAAAATCTATGTTCTCTAGTGAGTAAGAAATTATTATCAAAACAATCAAGTGGAGATGGAACCAAAGAGTTATCGAATTCTTGACGAGATCCCACTATATCAAAAACAGGAACAATTCCTCCTTTGAGATCATGTGTATTGAGGTCAAATCTACTTCCAGAAAGCGAGTCTCTTGCGAGATTGACCGGTGAATTCCCTCCCCAATATCCTTCAGTACCTGCAATCACTTGGCCTGCAGAGTTTGTACGAGTTTGTGCTCCACAGAGATTGAGGTCTCCTTGAACTAGGTTTATATTGATTCCTCTGTTTGCTTCAACGAGTTTTCCTCCGTTTGCACTTGCTCATCTATACGTACTACATTGAGATGCATTCGTTATAAGAGAAGCTTGTTGTCCATAATAGAAATTTGTATAACTCGACGCACAAACTCATCCCCATGTTCCTCATCAAAATCCTCCTCAGATACCTCCTCATATTCATCCCCCTGAGCTACGAGTAGTTGGGATTGCTATATCCCTTGCAAGTCCATTTTTGACAATCTCATCTATTTGAGATTCAAGAGAAGTGTTTACGTTCTTGACAACTTGTACACTTACTTGATCCAGTACAGATATCAAAAATGGTGCCATGTCGACATTTACTTCTGCCCCTTGTCCATTATATCTTCCTGCATTATGGACATACTTTCTTATGTCTCCGAGTGTTCCTGCATTAAATATTTCTAGAAATTTATTAGTAGAATTGTTAGTAATATAACGAGTCTGTACATCCGGAGTCCCCTCTGTTTCTGGTCATGAACTTATACCATTACTTGGAAATCCTGGTATAGCTTTTTGTATGAGGTCTCTGATGCTCTCATTTTGCGTTCCAAGAACCTGGTTCTTTACCTTCTCGGCAAGCTCTCTCGTATATCTGTTATACGTTATATCCTCCATATTTTGGAGATATGCTTGATATCCTTCATATTTTTCATAACTCAGGGCTTGCGTCTCACGAAATTGATCATAGTAAAATACATATGGTTCATAGTTTGCTCTGATACCTTCTCAGGCTTTTGCATTCATAACACCTTCAGAAGCCTTGAAGTTTCCTGTTCACTTATAGAAGTCATGGTTCTTATCAAAATACCCCTTGATGAGATCCACGTTTGTATCTCTATCCCCAGAGTTTGGAGCGATGACTCAATGCCATATCTCTGGAGATAATTCTGCGGGAGCATCGTCATCCAGTTTATAGGTCTTGTCTTCATGATCGTAGATGTAGCTCTTCTCCTCAAAATCTATATATGGCAAGAGTGTACGTGAGGAATTATTTCCTGAAAATACAAGAGGAAGTGGCACATCTCCAACCAAAATAGTCCCTATAAGTTTTGATTCAAAATTTACATCCTTGACTCACTTATATCCTTCAAAATAAAGCTTCTCATTAAGAGATGCTATATCAAGAGAAGTAGCTGTTGATGGAGTTGGGAGTATAACAACACGGGTATTTTCCAGAACTCCTTGTATATCTTGAGTGTATCTCACCAATTTGCTTCTGACATCATCGTAGATATCCTCATCAACGATAACAGAAACAAGGTTATAAAATTTCTCTTCATCAGCAAAGGTTTGCTGAGAAAAGAACATGAGCGAGGGGATACGAATAGTGAATGAAAAAAGCAGGAAAAAAAGCAGGAAAAATGAAGTAGTTTTTTGGAGATACGAGAAGGGCATTTGAACCTGAGTTTATTTGTAGAAATAGCACAAAAAAGACTTTTTAACATAATAGTTAAAAAGTCGCTTCCCGCAAGGGAAAGTGTACTATTTATGTGAACATAGTATATTTTAGTGTGACAAAATCGTTGTTTTTATGTGTTATATAGATTTATGCCTGATTTTTTACTTCTGAAGAGAGATCAGATGTATTGGATATCTTTTAACAAGTTCTGATTTTACCCTCTGAAGAGTTATGAAAAACATATTCATTCCTTGATAATTTTCAAAAAGATCGTCTACGCGTGTTTTATCTAAAGAGTCCAATGGCTGCATAAAAAAAGTAAGGTGATATTATTATAACTTCACTATATTTAAGAGTAGTGGAAAGTCTATAAAAGCCCTCAGTACTGAGGGCTTTTTGAATGTAAGAAATAGTCTTTTACTTCTTCTTAAGTGAATCTCTGATCTCAGTAAGAAGAACAATATCAGGAGCTGGAGCAGCTGGTTTTGCTTCTTCTTTCTTTTGCATTTTTGTTACCATTCTTACAAGCATAAATATAACAAAACCAAGGATAAGGAATCCTATCATATCATTAATAAATACCCCGTATTTGATAGCTGGAGCACCAGCTTCATCGAGAGCAGCAAGAGTTGCATACTCTTTTCCATCAAGAGCATAAAACATATTTGCGAAATCTACATCAGCCATCATCTTTCCTACTGGAGGCATAACGATATTTGCAACTAATGACTTTACTACTGTACCAAACGCAGCACCAAATATGAACCCAACAGCCATATCCATAACGTTCCCTTTCATAATGAACGCTTTGAAGTCTTGTAACATAATATTGAAAGTAAAAAAATAAGTACCGATATAGTACCTATTTTTCTAAAAATTCAAGTCTTCACTTAATTACTAGGGATTTTAACTATATAATTCAAACTTCTTCGTCAGTTTTTCCACTTGTTTTTTCTCTCCATGAATAAGTATTCCAAGATACTCTACTTCCTCTAAGGTCTTGCTTGCAGTGATACTACTTACTTTCTTGTCATCACTCGTTTCTATCATCTCTCTCGTAAATTCTGAGACTTCAAGTCACTCCTTTTTTGCTTCTGTAAGAACTTCTAGGATTTCTTGTTTATTTTCTACTGATTTTATCATGATAGCATCCTGTATATTGAGTTTGATATTGGTTCCATCTTTAGTAGAAACGGTATCTTGCATTAGAAGAGACTTTCATTTGCGAGAGGCAAACGATGCTGAGAGATGAGCTATAGTATTGAGTTCTTGCCATTTCTCGAGTTTTGCTTCACTGTTGAGTAGCGCTACGGCTAATTGTGTTTTCTTCTTTCAAGAGTCTTCTCCTCAAAGTGGTTTCATCATAGGAAACATAACAACTTCTCTGAGGTTTCCCTCTTGCATAAGTATCGCAAATATACGCTCTATTCACATTCCTAGTCCCGATTGTGGTGGAAATCCGTGTTCCATAGCAAGAAGATAATCATCATCTCCCGCTGTTGCTTCCTCGTCTCCTCTCTCGAGAGCATCACTCTGAGCCTCAAAGTTTGCTTTCTGGATAGATGGATCTACAAGTTCACTATAAGATTTTACTATCTCCCAACCATTTACGACTACTTGTATTTGTTCGACAATATCTGGGTTTTCATCTGTTTGTCTTGCAAGTGGTTGCATCGTACGAGGGTAATTATACACAAATGCTGGTCCTATAATACTTGGACGGAGAATCTTCTTGTAAAGATAGTCTATCATCGTTGCTGTTGCTTGAGTATCAAGCCCTTCCCAATCATGTCACTTGCTTTTTATCGCTTTTCTGAGTTCTTCTTCATCTGTTTCTGAGTATTTGGCTATATCTATCCCTGATTCTTTTTTAACAGCATCTGTATAATTAATCCTCTGCCATTTTTGAGAAAAATCTACAACTATTTCATTTCCGTCTTTGTCTTTTACTGGGACCTTTGGATCTATTCCAAGGGATTTTACAAGATACTTTATAAACTCCTCTGTAAAATCCATATTTTCTTCGAGAGTCCAATATGCAGCCTGAAACTCAAGCATTGTAAACTCTTGAAGGTGACTCGGATCAATTCCTTCATTTCTAAACACTTTCGACATCTCATATACTTTTTCAAAACGTCCTGCTGTTGCTTTCTTGAGAGGTATTTCATCACATATTCTCAGATATACATCGATATCCAGAGCATTATGATGCGTTGTAAATGGTTGTGCTGCTGCTCCACTTGCTGCGTTATCAAGAACGGGACAATCTATCTCGACAAACCCATGATCATCGAGAAACTTCCTGATAGATTTGAGAAAGAGTGAGCGTTTTTGAAATTTTTCATAGCTCTCGTTATTCATGGCCATGTCTAGATATCTCTGTCTTTGAACAACTTCAACATCCTTGATTCCATGCCACTTTTCTGGAAGAGGTCTCACAGCTTTACTCATCAATTGAAACTCATCTACCAAAAGAGTAAGTTCACCATGTTTTGTCACAAAGAGATCTCCTCTCACTCCAATATAATCCCCAACTTGTGAGTATTTTTCTGCTATCTTGTAAGACGATTTTTCTTGTCCGTCAATCTCTATAGAGATTACAACTTTTCTTCCAGTATGAAACTTCACGATATCTCTCATAAAGCATACCTGAATAGTTCCGGAATGATCGCGAATTTTCGCAAAAGCAAGTTTTCAATGAGATTTTAGAGACATGATACGTCCTGCTGTTTGATATAC
>JAMOOA010000138.1 GCA_027066255.1 Candidatus Altimarinota bacterium
GTCTGAACCTCTGAGTAATGTAATATAGGGGATTTTATAGATTTTCTTAAATAGATATCATAATCATATTGCTGGATATGACCAAGCCATAACTCAATCATATTTTTTTATTTTTATTAATTTTTTAGCTAAAATGAAAGTTTTAAATAGGTTTGTAAGTAAATTTATAATACTTTGATTATGTAAGTTATTTCATTTTTTTCATATATTTAAGTAATAAATTTTTATATTATCGGAAAAATGTTCTTTTCTATATGTATCAATCGAAGAAGTAATAAGAGTAAATCTATAATTTTTATATTTAGAGAACTCCTTAAATAAAAAGTAGTTAGCGTTTGCCTGTCCTCCTCCTAGGGGAGGGAATTCATAATTTAATACTAATATATCCCTCATTTTTATTATTTGTTTATATTAATTTCTTCAGATATTATGTAGAGGGGCCTTTCACGAGTTTCATTATATACTCTTCCCACATATTCTCAGAGAATCCATATAAAGATAAACTGGAGTCCCATAACTCAAAATCACATTACAGAAATCCATTTATAGAGCTGATAATAAAATATATCTCATTCTATTATAGTCGCTATAAACATATAGCATAGAAAAATAAAAGAAAGAAATATCATAAAAACACCTATAAGGAATCCAATACGTAGGGGAAACATAGAAAAATTAAGTATTCCATCCATTGCAAGCTGAATCATCTTCTTCCAGGTATAACCAGTTTCTCCATGAACCCTCTCAGGTCTATCAAAATCTACGAATGTAGTTTTAAAACCAAGCCAAGCAAACATTCCCCTAATGTATCTATCCTTTTCCTTAAGTTTAAGGAAAGCTACGAGTACTTTTCTATCTATGAGTCTGAAATCTCATACATTTCTAGGTATTTTTGTATCTGATATTTTAGAAAGGAGCTTGTAATAGAGCAATGCTGTATGTTTTTTAATAAAATTATCATTCCTATTTTTTCGTCTTGCATATACAACTTCAAATCAATTTTCCCACTGAGTAATCATTTCAGCTGCTACAGATACAGGATCTTGCATATCAGCATCCATAGAAATGATAGCATCTCACCTAGCTATTTCATATCCAGCAGTAAGTGATGCCTGATGTCCAAAATTTCTACTTAAATCAACTCCTTTTATTGTTTTATCTTGAGTACATAGCTTTTCTATTTCTAGCCAAGTTGCATCAGGACTTCCATCATTTATGAAAATAATCTCAAAATCATATTTTTTAATAGATATAAGAATTTTTTGAATCTCAGAATAAATAAGGGGGATATTCTTCTCTTCTCTATATGCGGGTACAACAATAGATATTTTTAATTTTTTATTCATAATTTTTTAATTCGTAAAAATGTGATTTATTTCTTATCTCTTTATTAGAGGGCTATAAAACAGCAAAAGTATACAAAAAAAAGTAATATTTTCAATTACTATTCCAATAAAAAAGACACAAAAAAACACCTCTCTTTTGGAGAGGTGTTTTTTTGTGAAAAGTATATACTTTCTATATTATAGTTCCATTGCACGTACTATAACTTTTGCTGATTCAGCTCTCGTTATAGCTTCTTCTGGTCTGAAACTAGAGTTTGCAGCTACGATTCCAAGCTCAAGAGCCTTTTCTACATATTTTACTGCCCATCCACTCACATCATCAAATGATGATACAGCATTTGGGTCTACAGCTATACT
>JAMOOA010000139.1 GCA_027066255.1 Candidatus Altimarinota bacterium
TACTTTCAACTATATCTTCACTTTCACTATATACTTCCCTCTTCTGAAATGGAGACAAGTCTCATAGTTTCTTTTTGTTTAGCAATCTCCTGTGACTCTTCATTGTTCTCTATAATACTCAGAAAAAACATCTCAAAACGCTCTTAAAAATCTCTCTTGTATCACTTTTCTTTGTGTGTATTCTTAGCCTCAAAGAGTATTTTTTTCCAACATTTAATTATGGAACTCTTGGATCTCGAGCGATAGGGACCTTTGGGCACCCAAATTATCTCAGCCTATACATACTCCTACTCCTTCCTTTTCTTACAAAGAAAAAATATTTTTCTCTTCTCTTACTCACTATAGTAACGCTTCTATTTACAAAATCCCTCCTAGGTATAACTCTCGGGGTATTATTTTTGTGATATCACTTTATTCAAAAACAAAAACTCTCAAACAAGATACTATTCCCTTCTCTTATAATTATATCACTATTATTAGCATATCTCTGATACCACTTCTTGTGAGCACAGAAACTTCATTCATTTATCTCTCGATTTTATCTCTGGGAAACAACTCTCAGAATTATAGCTTCTGATTGGAAAATATTTTTATTCTGATGAGGGCTAGAAACACTGGATATCTATTTCAATAGTTTCAAATCACCTTATCTCTATATATTCGAGAACTTCTGATTTACGGCTGATAGACCTCACAATTTCTTTCTCAATATATTCTATCACTTTTGAGTATTCTGAGCTTCCGTGCTTCTCTATCTTTTATACCTCTTTGTACAACACATAAAAAAATATTGAATACAAAAATATGAATCTTCTCTTATACTATTTTTTGTATTCTGCTTCTTTAATTATCCTTCTATTGCTTCGTATCTTATTATTGTACTCATAATAAGTTATATATTAAAGAAAAACCTATCATCAAAACAAAAACTATATTCATGAAAGTATTTCTTTTTACTTATAGTCTTCCTCTCCCTCAGTGGTGCAGTAAATAGCCTGGGTCTATATCAAGCTGAAATCAAAGCTTACACGTGAAATTATTCTCAAGCACTTTCTCACTTTGAGCGTCCTGAGTATTATTATAAGCTTGGAGAGTATGAAAAGTGAAAGAAATTTGATCTCCTTCCATCAAATTTATACTACACTTCTCAAATCTCTCGATTTAATGATATATCATGAAATTGTAGCATGCTTACTAATAGTTTTCCCAGTGTAGAAAACTATTTTTACTGTGGAAAAGTACTGGAAAGGCTCTGAAAAAAAGAGTCTTCTCTTGAGTTTTATAAAACTGGTCTCGAGAAACTCCCCGATCTTTGGAATAATGATTCCCTTTACTGGGATAATTATCTTGTGAAACACTCTATTACTGGAAATAGATTTTTTAGTAAGAAGTTTAGTGATATAGAGATCATCTTGAAAAAAGTTCAAAAATCAAAATAGTGTTTTTTTGATTCTCCTATATACTTAAACTCATATTATTCTATAGAAAAAATATATGGATACTCACGACTTCTTTCAAATCATTAAGAGAAAACACATTATTAACGAACAAACTGCTGAAAGCATCTGTAATAGATGAAAAACGCGAATACAGTGGAACTCTCATAAAATCTATCTCGAAGAAATGCAAAATGAAATAAAAGAAATGGAAGAAGAACTCAAAAAGGACAACTCTGTTTATTTAGAGGATGAGCTCGGGGATATATTTTGGGACTATCTCAACCTCATTTACTCTCTTGAAAAAGAGTGATACATTTTAAAGGAAAATATCTTTACCAGATGCAAAGAGAAATTTTGAGAAAGAGTTACAGCTCTCGAGGATTGAAGAACGTGGGAAGAGATAAAACTCAAGCAAAAACAAAAACTCAAAGAAGAACATAGTACGAAGTATAACCATTAAAAGAATGCTGGTATCATCAAAAAACATCTCCACTTTTTGAAAGAATTCTCCAGCACCATGGAATTTCTTTCAGTTTTTCATGCAGTGAAAAAAATTGGACTTTTCTCCTCTTCTTAAGAAAGTGTGACTTTTTGTTTTTTTATTGTTTCTACTTTCATTTGGTGTGATTTTTATAGTTATTGGTATAGTATTTTTCAAATGGAGAAAAATTTTCACAAAAAATACTCGAACTATAGTAAAAAAATATCCTAAAAGTACTCCTTTCTTCCTAGATTTATTTCTAGCAAAAATACTCTTAAAGAAAAATAAAATTGTACTAGAAAAAGTTCTTTCTGAGATAGAAGAAAATATAAATAGTCTATCACCTGAAAATTTTAGAGATTTTCTCCTAGATAAACAACAGGAAAGCTGAGTTCTAAAGAATAATGAAAAGGCTAGTATTGTCCCTACAAAAAATACAGACACTTCAGAAGAAAGAGGTTTTGAAAGTATTTTCGAAAAAGGTGATAAACAAAGACTTGAATCTATCAGTTCAATCTCTACAGGAAAAAACAACATAATAAATAAGGGAAAATCTCCTAAAAAATCAAACCTTGCATCAAAAAGTATCTGGGATAACTACGAGTCCGTTGTTGATTTAATGAATAAAGATAAAAAATAATTATGCTCTCAAAAACTATGCAAGATGCTAAAAACTTCTTTGAAGCCTATAAACTCAAGTTCACTTATCGCTTTACTAATAGAGCTATCTATAAATGAGAAAAAGAATCTGTAGCAGCTCACACTTGGGGGATGATGATAACGGCTGATTATCTACTTGAAAAACTAGAAAAACTCGCTCCCTGAAAATACAACTTGGATAGAGCTAAGATTTACAGTCTCATCACATACCACGACCTTATAGAAGCCCAAACATGAGATGTGGACCTCGATCCTCAGATATGAGGAGATCATGATTCAAAGAATCTCTTGGAAGAAAAAGCTATGGAAGTATTTCCTCAGAAACTTCCTCAAGAAATAGAAAAGAGATTTAGGAAAATGTATAAAGAATATGAAGAAAGAGAAACACTCGAGAGTCAATTTGTGAAAATAGTAGATATTGTCGAATGTGAGTTTTTTATTCATTCAAAAAAAGACTTCTATACAAACTGGTCAAAGGAATTCTATATAGAAAAACGCTGCCCTCATTTTGCTTATTTTCCTGAACTTACATATATTCACGAAGACCTTATAAGTTTTTATGAAGATAATAACTATTTTAAAAATCATGCTTAAAATTTGAATACTCGACTCTGGTTTTTGAGGACATTATGCACTCCTTGATATAAAGTCTCATTTTCCCCAATATGATTATGAGGTATATCTCGACCATCAAAATGCCCCGTATGGAGATAAATCGTGAGAAGAAATATATAAGCTTGCAGAAGCAGGCTGCCAAGAACTTTGGAATAAATGATGTACTCTCATCCTCATAGCTTGTAATACTATTTGTGCAGAAACTCTGAGGCAACTCCAAGATACCCATGTAAATAAGAAAATACTTTGATGTATTGTCCCTTCTGTTGAAATTGCTATAGGTATTTCCCAGTGAAGCATAGGGCTTATTGGTACTCAGTTTACTATTACTTCAAGAAAGTATGATAGAGAAATAGAAAAACTTTCTCCTTCCCATAGACTTTCCTCCTGTGCAACTCCAGAGCTTGTAAAATACATAGAATCTGGTAACCAAACAGAGAAAAGATGTTTAAATTATCTCGATGAGAAAATAGAGGAACTTCTAAAAGACAACATAGATACGCTTATATTAGGCTGTACTCACTACTCTATATTTTATGAATATCTTTCTGAAAAATACAAAAATCTCCGTATTGTTGATTCTGCAAGAACTCAAACTATTAAGCTCGGAGAATATTTACACAAACATACGGAATTATTTTAATACAGCTAAATTATGGAAAAAATAACAGAGGCTGGTGCTCTTTATGCTATAGAGAATAGCGGAATTACTACCTACAACATATTCACCAAAGCTGGTTTTTATCGTGGTGGGAAGGCCTATCATGCAGATAAATTTGTACACATAATCTCAGGAAGCTGTAAACTCATAATAGAAAAAGCAGGAAAAGATGTAAGTAAAACTCTCACACCTGCAAGTGGCATAGTGAGAATAAAAAATGGAACTCCTAACCTCTTTTATTATTCAGAAGATACGCTCATGCTAGAATGGTTCCCTACTGGAACGAAGATTGAGAAGTTTGAGAGATATAGGGAGATGAAGAAGAAATAACTTTTATTTCTTCTCTTTTTTCACTATAATTCTTCTATCTTATTTTTTTATATCCACTGTATGCCTACAAAAGAAGAAAACATAGAAATTATAGTTTCAGAAACTCAGTTAGTTCCTCTTTCTTCATCTGATGAAGCAGAAGTCGTAGAAGCGTTTGAAGAAGGTGATGATTTCAGAGCTATTGGAGAACGTATCACCGCTCCTCTCGATTCTATCATTTCTGAAACTGCAAAGATTATAGACGCTGATCCTATCATGAAAGTCTCAGACGAACTTGCTGACATGAATCGTTCTATGCAGTCAGTATATGACGATATTATTGATAATGATGGAGTTATTATGAAGATAGCAAAGTCTATCCCTTTACTCTCTATCATCGCAACGAGTCTTGACGAAAAGTGGGACGAAGCAAAGTTCAACATCAAATCTATGGAGGGAAAAATAGAATCTATCTTTTCTGGTTTTGACCAATCATACACTTCTCTTGGAACTTCTATCGATATGCAAAAGAGTTTTCTTGAAGGGATAGAAGTGAATCTGTGAAAAGTTATTGCTTACAAAGACTTTCTCCAAGAAAAACTTGAAGAGTTTAGTAAAAAAGCAGAAAATGAGAAAAACGAAGATGAAAAAATGAAATACCACCTCTTCCTCAGAAATGTAGAGTACTTCATCTCCAACCTCGTAGTTCTTATCGGAAATCTAGAAATGGCTCGCACCAGACTCCTCATGAGACTTGATAGTGCACATAAACTTGCTCTTGCCATGAGTTCTAGTAGACCTATTTTCAAAACATTGCTCTCGACAGCGCTCATCGAAATCAGTTCTCAGAAAGCACTTGATGCCAGTATGACAGCTCTCAACTCTATGGGGGAAACGATAGATAAAATGAGTAGTCAACTCACAGACAAAGCTATAGAATCATCCGAAAAGTCTGAAGAACTTACAGCAAAACCCGTACTTTCTGCGTCAGTATTTATAGAAAATGTTACGAAACTCAAAAATCACTTTGATCAAATAGAAAGTTTTAGAGCTCAGGTAAAAATAGAAGCAGAAGCAGAGAGGAAAGCATTTGATGATGCACGTGTCAACCTCGAAAACGTCAAAACTCTCTCAGCACAATCTCATGATGAGTTTGTAAAAGAACTTTGAGCGTAAAACAGAACAATGCAAAATTCACCAGAACATCTCTTTATTCCCAAAAAGATTCAACAAGACATCGCTGAAAAGTGATTTCATCTCTATAAATGGATATCTCCTGAAGAAGTAAAACTCTCTGTAGAGAGAGACTTTTTAGGAGTTATGAAATATGTATGATGAGGAATGGCCTTCTTTTCTATACTCTTTGCGGTTCCTTTTTATGGAGACTTAGAAAAGATGCTTCTTGTATTTTTCAGTGCTATAGGAATAGGGACTTTTTTCATATTTCTATATCTCTTGTTTCTTTCTATTAAGAGGTCTTTTCTCCTTTCAAAATCAGCATTTGTTATACTGACCGATAGTTCTATCTCTCTTTGAGGAAAGATAGTAAAACTCTCTGAGATATCTGCTATCAAGAAAGAGCTCAAACATGTAGGAGATACTTTTGATGAAGAACTCTTCGGACACTCTAAACTCTCAGAAAGTAAGCAAAAACTTTCTGAACAAGTTCTCGCTCAGATATTTGGAGGATACAAACTCTTCTTTTCTGGAAAAAGCAGTTCAAAGATATCTTTTGGGAAAGGTCGCGATAGTGAAAAAGCTATCCTTCTTATCATTGCTCTCTACACACTATATGTTGGAGTTATGAGTGTTGTGTATTTTGTCTGAGTTTTATTTCTCTGGGGATTTGGAAAAATCATTACTTGGATAAATACGAAATACCTCCTCTACCGAGGAAATAAAGTTATCATGATAAATACACTTTTTTGAAAAGTAGATATGACTTCTGATAATATATACCAAGAAAAGATTTTACTAAAGAATTTTCTCGAGCAAGCTCAAGAAAATGATTGGAAAGATGGACTCTTACTGGAGATAAATTCTGGAATAGAAAGAGTCAGTTCTCTCGGAAAAGATGCAACTTCTCAGGTAGTAGAGCTCAGAAATACTATCTACGCTTCTCAGTACAAAGATATGTTTAGTTTCAACATATATAATTCTTGGGTAAAAAAACAGATTATTCATCCTCTACAATGAATCCAAAAACTTCTCCAGAAGAATCTTGAAGTTATAGAATCCTCTATCTCTCACATAAGCGATCAACTCGCAAATCCTCTTAAGAGTGAATTTTCAGCATCTCTCAAGATGCAAAAAAAACGTCTCAAACTACAAAGAACAAATGTAGAGAAGTTCATTCCTCAACTGGAGGAGATGATACTGAAACTCAAGTAATTTTCTCTTGCATCTGCTCAGATTCTCATATAATGACTGTAACGCATTTGAGTGGCTATCAACCACAAGCGAGAGGAAGAAATCTCTTTTCAAGGGAAACTAGAACCTCTCAGAGTCGAAAATCTCTGTTATCAAAATAAATTAAGTAGTGAACGAATATCTTCGTTCAGAGCTTTCGGTGGTACCTTCAGTCTTCATGTAACTATGGCTGACCAAAAGCATATGTATCTATAGTCTTGTCATTCTGAACTTGATTCAGAACCTCAACAATATAGGTATGTGTGCTTTTTTTATTTGGAAGGGTGGCTGAGTGGTTGAAAGCGCACGCTTGGAAAGCGTGTGTGCAGTTCTGCTGCACCGCGGGTTCGAATCCCGTCCCTTCCTCCAATTTATAAATACTGTAGAAGGATTATTCGCTTCTTTTTACTAAACTCTAATTGTTTAGGTTAAGGGGTTCGAATGGAGAAAAGGAAACTATAAAATACATTATTTTTTGCGATAAATAAGAGCAAAATAATAATAGGATTTTACGTTTATCTTTCGGATGCCCGACTTGCGGCGAATCCCGTCCCTTCCTCCAATTACATATAACAATATGAAAGACAAAAATATACTTCTCCTGAGAACCTGCAAAGCTGATTTCTGAAAGATAGTCAGTTGAGAAATGAAGTTCAGGTATCTCGAGGTCAAAAAGTACTGGGAATCCAGAGTTCTTAAAACTGATGGAACTCCAAAAGTATTTGATGAAATACATATAAAAAACGGATATAGTTCTGATTCTCCTTTGGTTGTAGTCCAATTTAGCGGAAATAATGGAGTTGTAGAACATGAGTGTAAGGATTGCTTTGAGATAGAGCTTGGGGAGATTATTGAGGTACAGAATTATACAGGATAATATACAAATATATGAAAACGAAAATATACATCCTACGACACAGTGAAACAGACTACAATGTAGAACGTAGACATGATCATGAATGAAGGGCTATGATTACTGAGAAATGAAAACAAAGAGCAGAGATAATTTCGCAACTCTTATGAGATTCCAAAATATCAACTATCTATTCATCTCCTCTGCCTCGTTGTATTGATACACTTACTCCACTTGCAAATACCTTAGAACAAAAAATAGTTATAGATGAGAGACTTAGAGAAAACTTTCTCTGACCTATACAAGATAAATTATGGAGTGATGTTCCTCGAGTTTTCTTAGATGAAGTTCATGATATTAATGGAAAGGACTATGAATGATATGAGCATATGCGAGATGTACATGCAAGAGTGTCAGAATTCATTGATTCCGTTGCTCAGATTCATAAATGATAAACTATCATTATCTGTTCTCATGCAGGTCCAATAGCTCATATGTTATCTTATATTGATAAAGTACTACCCAGCTGTGCACCTGCTGAACTTGTGACTAATACCTGAGTCACCCACCAAGATGCTTATGTTTTAAGAGAAATATAATAAAAATTAAAAACAACCTCACCACCCTATGCTCCCAAAAGTAAACCCCAAACAATTCGATGATTGGAATATTCTTAAAAAAGAGATCCAAGGAAAAGAATCTGATATCTATTTTAAAGAATCAGATATTTGGTGGGTGTCGATTGGTCAAAATATAAAAAGTGAGTCATATGGAAAGTGAGAAAATTTCAGAAGACCTGTCCTTATTCTCAAAAAACTTTCAACAGACACATGCATATCTATCCCTCTTAGTTCTCAAATGAAAGAAGGGACATGGTTCAGTAATTACAAACTACATTGAGAGGATTGAACTGCTCTCCTCTATCAAATAAAAATGATTCATAAAAATAGATTTCAGAGAAAAATAGGACAACTAGAT
>JAMOOA010000140.1 GCA_027066255.1 Candidatus Altimarinota bacterium
GTAGCGAAAACTCCAGCAACAGAAGATGCCATAGACTTCGGAGAACTTTCTTCAAATGAAGAGACAAAACCAGCAGAAAAAGTAGGAGAAAGTGTAGTCGATGTAAAAGAAGAAGAATCAAGTATTGATTTAGAGTTGTGAGATTTTTCTCTAGAAACTGAATGAGAACCAACGGAGATTGCAGAATCTGTTGTAGTAGAAGAGACTGCTAACACAGATGCTTTTGATTTAGATCTCTGAAGTGAAGCAGAAACTCCAGTAGTAGAGAAGGTAACATCTACAGAAGAATCATTTGATGCAGGAGCTTTTGATCTCGAATCAACAGAAGACTCATCATCTCCTTCAGAAGAAACATCTAAAGCAATCGTAAGTGAAGCAGAAGGGATGAATGTTATACTTACAGCTACTGTAACAAAACTCCAAGCAAGAAAAGAAGCTATTGTAACTGAAAAAGACGGAAAGAAGGGACAAGTTACAGATATAGAGGAACAAATCAAGAAACTTGAAGCAGAAAAAGAACTTTATGAAGGAGAGATTAAATCTCTTGAAGCAGAAGGAAGAAAGATAACTACGAATATCAAATCTCTTGAGAAAATGAAGCTTGATGATTCAGTGAAAGAACATAACAGTAAAAGAGTTTTGAAGAAATAATAATCTTTTCATAATAAAAGAGACCTAGGATTAGGTCTCTTTTTAGATTTTGACAAGTATTGCACAGTATTTCGAGTAGATTTCTTTACTAGATAATATTTTTATATATAAATTAGTATTAAAATATAGGCATATTTTTATGTGTGGAATAGTTTGAGCATATCCATTGTATGGGGATGGAGATATTGAATCCTATTCTCTTCTTATCGATTCAGTATGAGTTCCAGAGGTTGTTCTAAAACTCTTGAGGCTTAATAAAAACAGAGGGCAAGATGGATACGGTCTTTCTATATTGACTAAAGATAAGCTTACAACAACAAAGTTCAAGAAGATTCAATGAAGGAAGGTAAAAAAAACCTTATCAAACTTACCATCTAAGATACTAGGAGTTTTATGACATGCTCGATACCCTACGAGTGGGGATGATAGTTGAAAGAAATCCATGCAACCATTTAATGCGTATAAATATAAGGAGGTATGAAAACATGGTTTCTCATTTGCCTTTAATGGTAATATAGCAAACACAGATGATTTAATATGAGAATTGGAGAAAAAAGGATATATTCTCAAGATGAATGGTCTTGATACCGAAGTGTTAAAATATATGATTATTGACCTTATCAAATCAGGAACTACTGATTTTAAGCTTATACTGGAAGATGTGATGCAAAGAATCGATGGGAGTTGTAATATATCTCTTATGAATAAAAAATGAGACCTTGCTATAGCCAAAGACCTCAATGATTTTCATCCTTTGTCTTGGTCAAAGAAAGAGGGGGTTTTCTTATTCTCAAGTGAAAGTAGTGCTTTAAAATGAGTAGGTTGTGAAGATATTCAGTATTTAAAAGCAGGGGAAATCGTAGAGATAAAAAAAGGAAAAATCTATCAGTGAAAACTGAGGTGTAAAGTTGAAAAAACTCCATGTGTATTTGAGAAAATTTATTTCTCAGACCCCAGATCGAGCATACATTGAGAAAGTATTTCTTCTCTGAGGTACTCTTTGTGACGTAAGCTAGCAA
>JAMOOA010000141.1 GCA_027066255.1 Candidatus Altimarinota bacterium
CTTGGGTTTACAAGTATACACTTATTTTCTGATAGAAATTTCATTATGAAGTCTCTATCCTTGAATCAAAGAAACTCTATTTCTCATCATTCTGCTTGCTTCTCAAGATTCTTTCTCTCTTCCCCATCTCCTATGATAACAAGTTTTCAAGGGTTTCAGATACCCTTCAAGCTGCTAACGAGATCTGTTACTCATTTCAAACGAGAGAGTCTCCCTATATATACAAATGTGATTTCTTCTGTTTTTTCCTTCTGAATTTTTGGTATTTCTATTCCACGATAAAATACTTGTACTCACTCTCTTTTAAATTCTTTTTCTATAAAGTTTTTCGAAGACTGACTAATGGATAGAACAGTATTTGCTTTTGAGATAATCCATTTTCCTATAGTTCTATCAAACAGATATGAAATCATATCTATAAATTTCTTTCATGATTTCACATATCCAGATCCATGTTCCAGATGTATCCATCTTATATCATTTCTTCTTGCAAATATTCCTCACATAAGACTCGAAAGAAAAAAACGAGTATGAGTCAAAACTCTATAATTCTCAGCATCTTCTCATACTTCTTTTTTTAATTCTCCCCATACCTTCCAGAATTTACTTGTCCATAATCTTGGTAAGATAAAGTTGTCTACTATCTCAATACATGGAAAAAAGTAAACAACTCCATTGTCTATATTCTTTTTATAGACATTTCATTGTTGACATATATTTCCGCTTATTATAAGGCTTTTTCAGTGTGTCCACTTTCAAGATATTTCCTCTCATACTTTCTCGACACCTCAAATATGTGGAGAGAAGTATGGTAAAAATTGTATAAGATGTATTTGTTTTTTCATTGTAGACATTAGGTGAATATTTTTCTTTTCTCCTCTTTTAGGTTTTTCTATTCTTTCTTGTGAACTTAAAATATAAATATGATTTTATTTGATTCAGGGGATAAATCAATATACTTTGATTAATAAGTCGTTGTGCGTTATTTAAGAAAATCAAAATGCTAAAGATATTTAAACGAAATATAAAGTCTGAATATCAGGAAAGACTGAAAAAAGCATTTCCAGAAAAGTTGCAGTCAGACTTAAATGTTGTTTTAAAAATTCTACCGTTTGAGAATAGTAAAATAAAATGGTGTAATAGGAAAACTTATCAAATTGAAAATCTAATTCACGAAAATGAATTGAAACTAAAACTTGAAAATGAAATATTGACTATTCCTTACAGGCTTTATTTTGACGAACCAAATCCTGAATTGGAAAAATCTCTTACAGAGAATCAGAAAGATATTTTGAATTGCATTTATTTACGTCATTATAATGGCTATTTAAGAGAAAAGCGACTGAGTTTACTGTCGAAAAATTCAGATAAATGGACTGTTCCATTTATAATCCAACTAATTGGAGAATATGTTTATGAATTACTCCCAATAATTGACAAAAAAGTAAATACACATACTTTAGACTTTTATGCAGATTTTATAGATAAAAACCCTAAATATTGGCAACAAACGGAAAGTCGAATGATAAGTTATTGGAATGAGTATTACAGATTAAAATTTCCAAAACTAAAAAAATATTTAGGGTTTGAAATTGTAAACCGAATAAAAAAAACAAACTCGCAACAATGTGTAAATCTTATTGCTTACAGATTTTTCCAAAGGAAAATCCCCGAACACTCCACAGTTCAGTATTTTTTATTAACTTTGATCAAACCCAACGCAACAAGCCTTACATCAAACGTTGTGCGTAATTTAAATACACTTAATAGGAATTAAAATGAAAAGTGAAAATTGGACTGATTTGGATGACGGAAAAATAAATCCAAATGAATACTATTCAGAAATGATAACTGAATTTCCTATTCTGAAAAACGAAATAGAAAGTGAAGAATCAGAAATGGTGCACTCTCGAATGGAAATTTTTTCGGACTATAGTATTGAGCAGATAAAAACAAAGAAATACTCGGAATTAAAACGCTGTTTTGAATTTCAAGAATCTCGAATTGAGAAACTGAGTTCTGAATTAATAAACGCTCTGAATGTTTCATATTGTGAATCATTATTACTCGGAGACTGTGCGAACGAAATGACCGAAATCAAAAAATTGATGACACCGAAATTGAAAAGAGTTTATGCAGAATATGAAAAATATTATGCGGAACTAACAAAAGCTGCATAAAAAGAAACGAATGCACAACACCGTTGCGGTTTAGTTTTTAAACAGAGGTAGTTGCGTATTTATTACAAACCGTTAACACTTAAATCCCCCTCCCCCATGATTTGTATTATCGACTGCGATTCCCTGTGGACAAGTAACATAAAATCTCGTGTAGAAGAACTCGGTTATAAATCTGAAGTGGTAAAGATGAATTCACTCAAAGATTCTCACCTCGAAAAGTTTTCTGGAATTATCATTTCTGGAAGACCCTCATTTGTAACTCAGGAAAATATTCCTGAACTTTTAGATCTATTTGGTTTCATCAAAACGACAAAAACCCCAATACTGGGAATATGTTTTGGACACCAGATAATCTGACTCCTCTATGGAGCAATTATAAAAGTATGAGAACTAGCTGAAAAAATGGAAACTATAGATTTTCTTGCAGAAAGTGTACTATTCGCTGGTATTGAAAATACCTCATTATTTCGAGAATCTCATTCTGAGTTTATATCACTCCCTGAAAACTTCACTCTACTCGCAAAGTCTGAATCCTGTGAAAACGAATCTATGAAACATACAGACAGAAATATATATAGTACTCAGTTCCATCCTGAAGCTTCAGGTGAAGTCGGGAGGAAACTTATAGCAAATTTCCTGAAGACTCTAAAAATAAAATAGTTGAGATATTGGAAACTCTATAATTCCAGCATTATATCTTCCCCACCATCTCACACCATATCTCCACACTCAAATCCTCTCCTCTCACATTCTCTCAGAGATTATTCTCTTTATAAAAATCAATAATTTTCTCTTTTTCATATCCTCACTTTACCAGATTTTTTATCAGTTTTTTACGAGGTTCTGAAAATCATGCCTTTATAACTTCTAGGAACTTTTCATCATCAACATCTCAAAATTTATTGTGTTTTTCAAAAAGTAAGACACTTGATTCTACTTTTGGAATAGGATGAAATGACTCTTTGGGAACGAGTATTTTTTGTGAGACTGTGTATTTTTTCTCTATAAAGAGTCTGAGTACTGAGGTTTTGTTTTTCTTGCCTCCGAGGATTTTGTCTGCTACATCTCTTTGCATGAGAATAAGCATCTTCTCGGGAAGATACGGAACACCATACGAGAAGTGCCTGAGTATCGGAGAGGTTATATAGTATGGGATATTTGCTATCACTGAATACTCTTTAGAGCTTGGGATGAATTTGAGAATATCCTCTTGGTGTATCTGAAAATCTATATCATCTACAGAGAGTTCTCCGTTTGAAATCCTTTCTTCAAGAACTCCTATCATGTCACTATCGAGTTCTACGAGTTGTAATTTCTTTGGTTTTTGGAGAAGGAGTTTCTGAGTAAGAGCTCCATAGCCTGGTCAGACTTCGATAATATTCTTTCCTGAAACATCTATCCCAAGTGCTATAGACTCGAGAATATCCTCATCAATAAGGAAATTTTGACCGAGTGATTTCTTTGCCCAGATGTTGTATTTTTTGATAATTTCGAGAGACATGCTTTTTGATAGAGAATGGATTATGCATAAAGGATATAGAAATATTCTCTTTTTTCAAGAAAGAGAACGTTCCTAGTAATTTATATTTATTCCGAAATCAACACTCCCCGTATAACTCCCCGCTGTATAGTTCTCAATAACATCGAGTAGTGCTGAATAACGAACTTTGTATTCATACGTATTTTTATCACCATTTGTATTGAGAGCTCCTGTTTGAGAACCAATAACTACTCCTCCTGAGTGTGAGAGTATAGTTCCTGAGTATGGAGGTTCTTGGTATCAAAATCATGTGACTGTATCCCAGATAGGAATAGTATCGAGCCCCAACGTTAGATCAGTATTTGGTAGCATCGTAACATCAAAGGGAGCTCATAGGGTTTTTACTGTAACTGTGAGTTCTCATGCACTGGTAAATATAGTAGCAGATTCACCTATCGCTCCTATATCTATACTTCCCGTAGATATCAAGAACTCTATCTCGTCGATATAGATAATATGTTCTTGTGTTTTTGTATTTCCGATATTGTCAGTTACATTGAACGTTGCTCTGTATTTTCCAAAATCTAATCACGTTATAGAATAGTTTGATCCGGTATGAGTGAGGCTTCCAGTAGATGCGTTAGTTCATGATATATCTGGGCCATATGCTGCAATTCCATTCCATTTTTCAAGAGTGAAACCTATAGAGTTGAGACGTACTCATGAAGTGCTTTCAGTATATTCATACAGAGCTTCAAAGTTTCATACTGGTCTCAGAGTGTTATCTGCTGGGGAAAATGTTGTCATCATCGGTTCTGTACTATCGGTAAGAGAAACTCTTGGGTACTGCGTGTACTGTAGAACCTGATCATCAGCTGTCACCATTCGAAAACAATAATCTGGACTGGTAAATCCATCTGGTCATACCTCTAAAGAAAAGTCCCATTCTCACCATTCTCACACAGCAATACTTGCTGCATTTTTTGGCATTGGGAGTCATTCTATATAAGATTCCTGTGTATGGTTTGCGTTAAAAAGGAGTGAAGAACTCAGCACTGCTTCATCTACTACTCAAGTATTATCGTGAAATATCCAATCTTTTGAACTTCACAGCTCTCAAACATCTGTCCAACTGGAAAGACTCGCACACGTACTTCCTGTTCCATACTGGAGTTTAAATCATAAACTATCAGCAGTGAGGTTATTTACTCCGTCTTGAAGGAGCATACGCAGACGAAGCTCATTTCAGACGGGAATACTCGAAAGAGGAGTGTTTTCTGTTTCTAGAGAACTTACTGGTGCAATAAGTTCATTGTTGCCGTACCAACGAAAATGTGTTTGATCAAGATAATAAGTTCATGAAACAGCTTGAGTAAATACCCCCTGTTCTATGGCAAACCAACGAACAGTGTCTATAGCATGTGTATCACAATCATCATCATTGTCGAGCTCACATGATCGAAACTGCATACCTGTTGTGGTCACTGATTGTATTTCGTCTATCTGCGCGTCCTGACCTCAAGCATTGGTAACACTTTGAGATATAACAACCGGAACACTTGCAAAAGTAGTAGTAAAAGTTACAGAAGTCCAATTTTGACTCGGACTCGTAGAAACTCAAGTTCCTATATCTCTTGTGTTTCCAAAAGAAGCTACTCCTGGTTCAATAGCGATCCATCAAACTGTTTCATTTGGATGAGTTGCATTACATCCATCCGTGCTATTTTGCTGACAAATACCTGAAGTAAAACTCGTTATACTTGAGGTGCTGACTCGTGTTACTATTGGAGTAGCTCCATTGCTTGATTGTATGGCTGTAAATACATAAGGAGTACTAGAAAATGCTTCTCAGTAGTTTGTTACTATACTCCCACCTATCGTATCAAAAGACTCATCTGCTGTAAAAGTTCCAGCTTCAACTCCGTCTATACTTGAAGCAGCATCAGCGTCTACAACAATATATCAAAGAGTTTCTGCGAGATGCGTCTGACAACCTATTGCATTTCCAGCATTAGAATCACACAGTCTGACTTCTGCTCAGGTAGAAGTCACATTCTTTGCCTCAAATACAAGAGCCTCGTTAATATCGTTATGAGTATTAGTGCTTCCGACTACTACTGGATTGATGTATGGTCATCCTGAGAAAGTTATAGTTGTCCAAGCCCCATTTGCAGGAGCTGTCACGCTTCATGCCTCTCCCCAATCTGTATAAGAAAAAGAAGATTGTCCATCTATTTGAAGTGTTGGATAGTTATATAAGCCTAAGGGTTTTGTATTTTCTATATCAAATAGCCTGAAACAATACTTGTGACCTGTGACTGCATAATCTGTTGGATTTATAGAGAATTCATACTCTTTGAAGCTTCCTGCTGTAAAGGTTCCTCAAGTTACCAAACTTGTTTCTGCATTTCCTGCATCAAAAGCTTCTGTGTTGATAAATGCATATCATTCAGAATTTGCAAGAAAGTTATTGGTACTTGTTTCTCAACTTGGAGTAATATTGGTAGATGCTGACATTTCCCATTCGTCATTAGCTACTGAGAAACTATTCCAAGTACTTATAGACGAGCAACTTCCCGTCACGGCATCTCACCACTGGAGTCGAAACTGTGTATTTTCAGAGACCGATGCTCCTCACGTGTTTGCTAGTGTTATACGAATTCTCTTTGTTTGATTTCTCTTTACATCCGTGAGTCCTGTGTCTTCACTAGCGAGCCATCAGCTATCTACATCTAAGTCGGCACTATCATCTCTCAATCTGAAATGTGATTGATTCAAAAGTGAAGAGACAGTAAAGAGACTGTCTATATTTACTCCTTGAACTGCCATACGTTGTCACTGATATGTCCCAAGAGCATTGGTTGCTTCATTGGTTTCCACGAGTTCTACTGTATCATTTGTCAGCATGTTTGGAACGATGATACCTGCAGAAGAAGCCGACGAACTCGTTATACCCGCAGCATCATTACTAGATCTGTTATAGGAACCTGATGTTCCATACTGCTCTGCTACTCCATTTATCTCCCATTCAAGAAATGGTGCTTCACGAAGAGAATTTGCAGTATCACTACGAGCATTATAAATACTATGGAAAAACATATAATCTCCATCTTGCTGTATATCTATTCGCTCTGTGCTGATATTGTCATGAACAAAAGATGCTGTATCCTCCTCCGTCGTCGTATCAAAAGTAAGTGCTGTATTGGTAGTAACGGTCATATCTTGACCACCAAGAGCCTCTCCTATTCTCACATAGTCAGCAGTATCTGGAAGTTTCGTAATCGTGATACCCGTTCTATTTGCTTGGAGATTGTGGTTTGCTCATGAAAGTGATGACTCTCTTTTGATTTGAAAATTCAAAACCTGATTGCTTGTTGTTGTTTCTATAATTCCAACATAGGAACCAACAGCATCTTGTGTCGAGTTAGATCCTCTTGCATACAAAGTCTCTCTGGTACCATTGATTTCTGTACCGTCGAGTGTAAGCCTGAGTTCATCATTGGTACGAACGCTATCTGTGATATTGATACCTGCATTGTAGGTGACAAGATAGTGTCACTGGCTTATAAGTGTGATATCGTTTCCACTACGAGAAAACCCTCATCCATCAAGTTCATCTTGAGTAGATACATCGATATCTTGCCAAGCACTGGTTACTGCCTGATTAGCTGTTGGTCTGAGACGCGCGTAGTTCCAGATATCGTCAAGTTTGAGTATATTGACTCATGAGCGTCCTGCTGTTCTCCTCACTGTTGCAGAATTGCTATCGGTTCTTTGCATCTGGATACGCAAATCTGCTCAAGCAGCAACATCCAAAACTGCAGCTCATTCGTTGTATGCGTCATCATCCCCATTGGCTCTACGGATATAACTACTTGCTCTTCCATAAATCTGATTTGTGGTATTGTCGATCCTGAGCCAGCTTTGTATCTCCGATCTATTACTTCCTGCTGATGATTGAACAGGTATAGAATACATAACAAGATAATGCCCTCAAACAGATAAATCAAAATCTATATCTCAAACAACAATAGGGATTTCTGCGTCTTCAGATACTTGTGTATCCCAAGACATGTTCACAGCAGTCGTTCAGATAGCGTCAAGTCCAGTATTGTCTCGATATATCGTATAGATCCCTGTTGTTGGTGACTGTGCGTGGGTTTGGCTTGTTTGAAAGAAAATTCATACTTGAAAATAAACCTCACTCAGATTTAATATCTGGAAAAGAAGAAAAATAACAGTGATTTTTTTCAAGGTTTTCAGCACTTTTTTAGCTGTGTTTATATATAAACTCCCTTTTAAAATACCATATTTTCGCCTATTTGTTGAGAAATGGGCATTGACGATATATTTATATATTTGAAGAATAATATTTTAATGCTTTTTAATACATAAAAAGTAATACAAAATTAATGTATTTCTACTATTTTTTAGAGCCTGTAAAGACTTTTTCATTGTAAATAAGATGGAAATCTTGGACATTATAGAAGTAGTTGTGCTACCCTTAAAATATAATATGTTATATATAATATAGAACACGCGCACGTGAAAAGAGTGGTTACACGTATCCTGATTCTCATAATTTTCTC
>JAMOOA010000142.1 GCA_027066255.1 Candidatus Altimarinota bacterium
ACTGTTCCTAAAGGGATTTTTAGTATATCGCTTATTTCTTCATAATTTTTCTGTTCCAAAAACTTTAAGATGAGTACTTCCTTGTATTTTGTATCCAGAGAATACAATATATTTCTTATCTTTCAAATAAGTTCCTCATCTTGGATACTTCATTCTATATCTTCTCCAGAATCCAGAATATCTAGAAATTTTTTGTACTGCTGATCCTCTCATTCAAGGCTTATAGGTATATAATCTCTATTCTTCTTATAGTAATCAATAGTATAATTATGGGCTATTCTATAAATCCAGCTTGAAAAAGAGTACTGTGGATTATACGCGTTTATATTTGTATATGTTTTCAAAAAAATATCCTGTAATAAATTCTCAGCATCTTCTATATCTATATTTGTTATTCTTAAAATGTACTTAAGTAATTTTTTTTCATACTTTTCTACCAAACAATAATAAGCATCAATTTCTCAAGAAGAAACTAACGCTATTATTGTTTGGTCCGTATTTTTTGAACAATCAAGCATAGGGTTCTATTTATTTTTTCCATTTTCTCCACCCTTATCTCCTCTCTCTTGCTCTCCTCAGATTATCTCATCATACTGAACTTGAGATATATACTGAGCCGTGTATAATCCTCCTTGTTTTTGTAGGGTTTTATCAAAAGCTCTCATATGATTTCTTGACCCCCTGAGTAGGTTATCGTATACTCTTTCTATGTCTTCATTTTTCACTTCTTTTAGAAATTCTTGTAAATCGTAGATATCTAAATCCTCTATGGTAGTTCCTACTTCCAAAGCTGAAACTAGAGATATGTTTCCTTTTTCTATGAGATCATCATAGAGTCTCTGAATAAGAGGAATAGTAAACTCTCCTATTTTTGTGTCAGAATTTATAGGATCTTCTATATTGTATTTCTCTAGCAGTTCCCCTACTGCATCTGTATGAGTTTGTTCGGACTTACTGATATTGTTAAATATTTTTTGCCCCCATTTTTCGTACAAAGTCACATATACGTCATGTGCAAGTTTCTCTTCTTCTCTCATTTGAACAAGTCCTGCTATTTCTGCTTGAGATAATTTTCCAAAGACGCTCTCAGATAAAAGTTCTCCTGTTTTTATAAAGTCATTTTCTACGATAACATATTCATCATTTATATTTTCTCACAATAATTCTCAAATAACTTCTTCTATCACCTCCTCATCAACATCCACAATCACAGACGATTCAATAGTATCATTTATTTTCTTACTTTTTCCTTCTTCATTTTTATTACAAGAAGTAATGCTTAATACCAAAGCAAAGATAAGTACAAGTTTTAGTCTTTCCATATTTTTATTGAGTAAATAAAGTACATTAATTCTAGTAAAAAATATCTAAAAAACAAAGTGTGTTTTATTTCTCATCTCCCAAATATTTTTTTTAAAAATTTTCTTCATATTATTTTCCATATTTGTTCCAAGATATATTAAAAAACTCTCTGAAGCACTTTACATGATATACTTATAAAATCTTAATTTCTTATTCTAACTTATTCTGTGTTATTACCGTTCCCCATCTGAGCATCGCAGGAATATATACCAAAATTATAAATGTTCCGAGAAGAAGCCCTCAGATGAAAGCGACAGCAAGACTTCACCATAGGTCATCTTTTATA
>JAMOOA010000143.1 GCA_027066255.1 Candidatus Altimarinota bacterium
CTTTAATCTTCTCCTTTTTCCCTGAAAAAGTCAAAACATGTACACTCCTGTAAAAAAAACAAATGCTCAAAAAGCTCTTAAGAAAGTATACTGTTCAATAAGAAGTTTAATAAACTCATAAAGAAGGATTCCTCAAAAGACAACAACAATTCAGAGATAAAATATATTAAAATATCCCCAAATATCTTTCCTGTTTTTATTAAATAGTTTTTGTATTATTTTCTTCATATATATTTTTTAGAAAATAATATTTTTCGAATCTGGGCTATTATTCAAATCATGAGTAGATAGTACGCATACATTTGAATTTCTTGGGCAAACTCCTTATCTTCTATGAGTAGGTATATAGGAACATACACAAAGAACACAATAGCTCAAAGGAAAAAAGCTTTCTCACTCAAATTCCAAAGTATACTTGAACAAAGAAGCACAACAAAAACTATATCTATAGTATTAAGACCGTATTTCCATAGTCCCAGCATTATCAAAAGTAGTACGGTGTATTTTATATACTCAGTTTTTGATATAGTTATTCATTTAAGTATTTTTCTTTTTCGCGTTTCTTCCCAGATATACGCATAAAAAGGAAGGAGTAATACTGTGTAAAAAAGTACTATATTTGTATTGAGAAAAACATGCTCTCCATAAAAAACAGCAAGGAAGACAAGGACTCAAAAAAGACTTAAAAGAAAGAAGTATATATACGATGAAAAAACTCTCAGCATATGTGAAAAAATAACATTATTATTAGTATAATTTATACTTATGGAATAGAAAAATTCAAAGTATTTTTTTATTTCTGAAAAAAGATTGATTTTCAATAAAAACGCTCTATAATCCTGTCCAGTATCGTTTGTATACTAAATAATGTAGTCGTGCTGAAAATCAGTCAGCGCTCAACAAGACGATCATTAACATAAAACAGAATTAATAGTTGGATTTTCTTCACGGAAAAATCACGTTAAACTTTCGCTTTATTTTAATAAAACACTACTATATTATAGTGTTTTATAACTATTTTTAATAATTTTATAGATTATGAGTAATTTAAAAGAAAAGAAGACTCTTTCGAGAATCTTTACTGGAGTGTCCCTTGTGACGCTTATATTTGCACTGAATGTAACTGGTGCTCTCTGAGGTTTCTGGAGAACAATAGGTTCACCAAACCCTACTGAGTTCCTTTTTGGAGCAGGTAATGATGGGACTACAGATGGTTACGGTTATGGTTATGGTTATGGTTACGGTGACTTCAATACTGGTTATGCTACTTCTCTCTCTTCTTCAAGTTCAAGTGGAGGAGGTGGTGGAGGTTGATCTTCATCATCTAGTAGTTCTGGATCATCATGATCTAGCTCTTCATCTAGCTCAACAAGTAGTTCTAGCACTTCATCAAGTAGTTCAGGAGAAGGAAGCTCTAGCTCAACAAGTAGTTCTAGTACTTCATCAAGTAGTTCAGGAGAAGGAAGCTCTAGCTCAACAAGTAGTTCATCAGGAGCTGGATCGTCAAGTGGGAATGGTTCTTCAAGTTCTAGTAGTGGAGGATGAGCATTTACAGATACTTCAAATAGCTGGGCTGTTTCTTATATAGATGATCTTGCTGAAGCAGGAATAGTACAAGGAAACGAAGAAGGAGCATTTGAACCAGA
>JAMOOA010000144.1 GCA_027066255.1 Candidatus Altimarinota bacterium
ATTAAATTACACCCTAGGTACATAATTAAATTTAGTTATTTAGTAAAAAATCATGTAAATATTGGTTCAAAGTTTGCTCATTTTGAAGTTTTAGCTTTAAAATAAACTTCACCAAACTCATTTTTAAACGCATCCCATCGAGAACTATTTCTTCACAGTAAATCTTGCTTAAAGTTTTCTATATTTCCATATCAAGCATCTTTAGCTACTTTATCTAATTGAGGTTTACCTAATTCTTTATCCTGCTTACTCCATTTCGGTCATTTTCCACTTCAATTACCCCCTCCTTGACTCGCCCTTCCAAGCCTTCATCCCCCTTGCATCAAGAGTCCTGTAACTCATAGTCCAGCTCATCATGCTGCTATCCCTCATCAAACAGTACAACTTCATACACTGACAATTGCTGGGATAATGATTGATCCATCTGTTGCTAATGAGTATGTAGCTGCATATGCAACACCTGTTTCACATACCACTCCTCATAGAACCATACCACTCACACCAATGAGTTCAAGTTTTTCTCAGATTTTTATGTATTCATCATATGATATCTGGTCATTTAACTTTACTATCTTATCAAATACTTCTACAGAAATATCGTCTAATATAGACAGGTTAGTCGTATAATACACTTTTAAAGTATCTTTTAAAGTTCTTTTTTCTGCTTTCGTAAAGTTCTTACCTTCTTGTCTCTCAAGTTTTATTATTATGAAACTGATATGTACATACTCATAAAGCCTCTTTTTATTTCATGATGAGTTCTTTACTCCGTTCTCAAGTTTTACAATAATCTTTGATAGAACACTATCTGTGAGTTTTGGGTTTTTCCCATATTTATCTATTAAATCATCTAATTTTTGTACCTTTGCTTCTCAGATAATATCTGCAAGTTTCTTTTTTTGATTATCTTCTTGTACTCCATTTATTTCCAATCATAAACTCTTGAGAATATCATTTATTTCTTTTTCTACATTTCAGACGATAGTTTCTTCTATAGAATTATCCTCTTCTCCAATTTCCCCTTCCACAACTATCCTCACCTCAACTTCATTCCCCTCAAAATCTGTTGCTACAAGACTGGTTGTTCCGACTCCCACTGGATATACTTTTATAACCTTGGTCTCATCTTTGAGAGAAACGAGGTAGGCTTTTGCTACGTTTGTATCCTTGACTGTAAGTGTTTTGATGCCTTGGTATGACTCAGGAATGGAAATGTATTCGTAGTTGTCTCATGAAAGGGAAAGTGATGTGGTGGAGAGTCTGAGAATGGTATCTTCTACCGTAATCCCAAAACTATATGTTTGATTGTATTTATCCTTGAACGAGATACTGGTTCTTCCTGGATTCTTTCCGGTGATTTTCAGTCTTCCTGTATTTTCTGAATCACTTCTGGTTGTAAAAGAAACGATGTCTTTGTTCTCTGTGTTATTTGATTTGTATTCTCCTCCTCATGACAATATAGGAACCTGAATACTTTCGCCTTGTCCGATACTCGTTTTCTTTTGTCAGATAGTAATACGTGGGATTGGTGGTTCTATCGTGATTCTAAAAGTTGCAATATGATCAAAACTATTATACACGTAGATATCTACAAGCCCTGCTTTCAGTCACCTAACAGAGAGACGTTCCTTGGTTACA
>JAMOOA010000145.1 GCA_027066255.1 Candidatus Altimarinota bacterium
GAGAATGGCATAGTTTTTATCAAAAGTTTCGGTGTTCATGAAAATCATTATAGGGATATATAATGAGACTTCAAAGAAAAAATCCTATATCTATTTTAAGATATAGGATTCATAATTATTTAAATTTAAAGCTTTAAAGCGCTCTTTCAATAAATATATCATGTACTAAATTTGAAGTATCTCCTAATAATGCATTTTTATCTGTTCATGAATAGTAAGCAACATCTGATTGCAGCAGTTCTTCAAAAGCATCTTTTACTTCATTTTCAGAAAAACTAGCAGTAACACCTGTTTCATTAAAAGCTTTTCTCAGATTTTGTGTTTTCTTAGAAATCTTTGATAGAATTGAAACTAATAATCCTTTACATTCTAAAGAATTGTATTTTTTTTCATCATCGAATTCTGTGAATTTTCAAAACATATCCCCTAAAAAATCCACTTCTCTCTCGCTAAAGCCTATAGTTCTTAGTGTGTCTGATTTAAGAAAATCTAACAATCTTCTTCAATTAAAGAGAACTTCCATCATTTCTTCATGAATGTCTGTAATTTCATTATCATTATGAGCTATCGGTGTCTGCATAGTTTATGACCTAGAAAGTAATACAAAAAATATACTTGATTTAAGATTATATGATTTTTCTTTAAAAGTCAATTATAAGAGTTTGTTTAAAATCCTATCTCATAAACAAGTCTGTATTCTCTACTTCCATCAGTTTTCTGCCAATCAAGGAAGTATACTCCATCAAGTTTGTAGCTTATCTGCCTGAGAACATTTTCAGTATTGTCATCATCGATAACAAAATACTTGAGAGAGCGTATAGTTTCCTTCTTTCCATTTTTTTGAAAAGAAAAACTGTTGTTATCTACCTTGTAGAGAGGAATGACTTTTGAAAGAATATCTGGAGTAATCTTTGTATCGTATGAAAAACCGTGTTTCTTTTTGAACTTGGAAGGTTCTACGAGTAAATAACTGGAGTTACTATACTTCTCTGAGAGAGCGTAGAGTTTCTTTGCTACTATATCCTCCCTCTTTGAGAGACTAAGTTTCTTATATACCTCAGGAGTATCTCCTCTATCGAATCTGTTAGTGTAGAGCAGGTCTCTTGGCAAGTTGTAGTATTTATATTCTGTAAGTTCTTTATCTTTATTTGTTCCTACAGGATCATCAAAAGTGGGATCAAAATATTGATCTCATATTTTTACCCAGGCATGTCCTATATCAGGAAAATCGGGAGCATCTATGACGTCTCCACGAATCACTTCAGAGTCTTCGATTCATTGGAACATCAAGAGATATGAGAAGAGCTTACTGTATCCTGTACAAACACCATCTCCATTCTTGTAAGTGTCTATTCATGAAAATATCTCTGAATCTTCTAAATCTATAGTTGAGGTATAAGTAGTATGTTTAAGCACCCAATCGTAACTGAGTGTTATCTTTTCCTGGGAATCTTTTCCTTTTCAAAGGGACTCAGCTGTTTTCTTAAGCTCACGAAAGGCTGTATCTGTATCGATGTTAAGATCACGTTTATCATCACGAACATGTTCTAAAAACCTCGCTTTATCAACTACCCCATCAATGATATCAGCACTTATAAGTTTCTTTTTTATAAAATCTTTTACAAAGTTAT
>JAMOOA010000146.1 GCA_027066255.1 Candidatus Altimarinota bacterium
AGTCTACAAAGACCATATCTTAGAACAGGATTTACGAGATTATCATGGTATACATAATTCTTTTGCTTGAGAAGATATTATAATAAAGGTAAATCAAGAACTAGAATTTTGGAATGAAGCACATCATAATAGATGATATGTATCTGATATTCTCATTAACGTACTACAGATA
This sequence comes from Candidatus Altimarinota bacterium, assembly GCA_027066255.1. Classification (GTDB taxonomy): domain Bacteria; phylum Patescibacteriota; class Gracilibacteria; order BD1-5; family UBA6164; genus CALDZK01. The sequence goes on from JAMOOA010000146.1 coordinate 173, forward strand.
GCTGATGGGGCTATAAGTAATAATCATTGAGTGCTAGTAGCTCGAGTTCCTTATGTAGGATGATATAATGCTGTGGAATTAGAAGCAATGTATCCTAATTTCTTTAATCCTGTAGGAAAATATTTTAAAGATAGATTAGGAATGGATGCACTTTCTCCGCATAATATAAAGGTCTCTAATATTGTTAACGAGAGAATAACTTTAACTATTACAGATCTTGCTGTTTCAATTAGACTCCTAGTAGATTCTCAGAAATAATTTCCAATCCTTTAAAAAATTCATACAATGAATATGCTGGAATATCTTTCTAGCCACCAAAAGTTATCAAAAAATCTAAAAATTTCTTTATTTTTCAGACATCATCCGTGAAATATCTTGTATTTAGAGGGATTCATCCTTCTAAAAAGAACAAGAGATAACTGGAGGTTATTTATCAAATAATACTAAAAAATGGATATATTTACCATCATGATGGGGATGATTTTTGGTATGTCTTTGAGTGTCGTACTGTTTTTTGTATGGGAAAACAGAAAAATGCACAAGGCAAATTCAAAATCAGAGGAAATTCTCAAAAATGCAGAGTCTAAAAAAGACCAGCTTCTTTTTGAAGCAAGAAAACAGTGAGACGAACTCATAAAAGAAGCAAGATCAGAAGGAACAGAGATACTCGCAAAGGCTGAAAAAGCTGAGAAGAGAATTCAAGAATCAGAAGCGAGAATCACCGAAAGAGAGGTGAAAATGGAGAGAAAGCTTGATGATATTTCAAAAAAACATGATGACCTTATACAGCAAGAGGATAATTTGAAGAAAAAACAAGAAGAACTTGAAAAGAAAAAAGATGAACTTGCAGGAAAGCTCGCAGAAATATCTAAACTCTCAGAAGAGGAAGCTCGTCAACTTTTCCTCAAACAGATAGGAGAGATATATGAAGCAGATGCTAAGGGGCTCATAGTAAAACATAAAAAGAAACTCGAAGAACAAAAAACGGAGTTAGCAAGAGAGATAGTTCTCAAGTCTATACAACAGTACGCAGGAGATGTAACCAGTGAAGTAACAACCACCGTTATCCAGATACCAAGTGACGACATCAAGTGAAAACTCATAGGGAAAGAGGGAAGAAATATCACTACCTTTGAGAAAAATGCAGGGGTTTCTCTTATCATTGATGATACTCCAGATACGGTATTTATTTCAGGATTTGATCTATTTCGTAGATATATTGCCAAGAAATCCCTTGAAAAACTTATAGAAGATGGAAGAATTCAACCAGCAAGAATCGAAGAAGTTATTAGAACGACAGAATCAGAGGCTGATATACTTCTCAAAGAGCTCGGAAACAAAGTTCTTGATGAACTAAATATTACGGATGTTCCAGAACCTATTATTCCTATTATCGGAAAACTCAGATTCAGAACGAGTTATGGTCAAAATATTCTCAAACATA
>JAMOOA010000147.1 GCA_027066255.1 Candidatus Altimarinota bacterium
TCCAAAAATCTCTTAAAAAGAACTACAAAGTAGTAAAACAATTCTTTCCCAATATTCCGAATACAAATGTGTTCCTTGTAGAGCTTCTTGATATAATAAAACAGCCAAATCATAAAATAGCGCACTGGAGGGAATGGAGAGATAGATTTGATAAGCTTATCTCTATCTATCCGAGATCTTTTCTAAAAATAGATTCAGTATACGATTGGAAAACACTATTTCTCCATCTAAAAAATGAACCCAAGGTTAGGAAACTCGTATCTCATCTAGCGATAGAAGTTTGGTGAGTACTAAAAAAATATCCTAAAGTTCTTAAGGATATTGGAGAAAATATCAATACTATTCTGAGTGATACTGGTGCATTACAATCAAGGATTATTCCCTTCTTTCAAGGAATTGAAGCAAAACCTACTGATTTTGAGTATTTATTAAAACTTGGTGGGTTAGATATTAATGATGTCGCTCTTTATCCTAGTTCTAGCCAAAGAATTCCAAAAGAAATTTGAGACCTCTTAAGGGGAAATACATTTAAAAAAGCAATTGAAAAGCTATTTAATACATCACCTCATATCAAAGAAAAAATTACTTTTGAAGACTGGTTAGATATTGTAAAAAGCTTCCTCATGAACGGAAATCTTGATGATATTACAAAAATAAATGTACTTTATAAAGAAGCTTGAATTAAAGAAATTGATCTAAGAAGTAATCACTCCAAAGCAAAAATAGCATTTCTAAAACAATTGATACATTTAAACATACCTACCAGGCAATTTCGTTGGTCATGTGGTAAAAATAAAGATATATGTACCCGTAATAGTACTGATTGGTCATTCTACATCATAAAAAGTGGAGAAGCTCTTAATTCATCAGAGATTCGTAACTCCATATCTCATAAAGATTTTCCCACTTTCGCAAAAAAGACTGCAAAATACTTCCCTCAAACAAACTGGGAAACAGATATCCCTGATATTGCTCTCCTTTTCAGATATGTACAAGAACATCCAAAGTATAAAGAAGTGTTATTTTCTAAAAGATTCCATGAGCTTTGTGACTTTCTTGTGAACAAAGTTGAGTTCGTTGAGGCAAAGCTCTTGAGGAGTGAGAAAGTCAATAAAGTCCCTATAAGAAGCATCCAAGAAATACTCCCTCTTTTAAAGGAATTCCCGTTTGTAAGATTTGAAAAAATAGTATCTCTCCTAAAAGAAGATAAAGAAAAAGTTGTTGCAAACGATATATTACTCATTATAGAGATAGCTCGCTCTTCAACACCCTTTAAAAATATATTAGAAGACAGATGAATAACTGCCCGAGAGATAACGAAGAAACTCTGAAAGTGAGTACGTAGAAGTAGGTTCTGAGACCTTGAATATTATCTCAAAAGAGCGAAGAAGAACAAGAATACTAAAGAGAAGAAAGAGGTTCAATTTATAATTGATAACTACAATGAAAGACCTGATATTACAACATTACCAAGCTTAGATATTTTAAGACTCAAAAATATCCAAACAGCTTTATCAAGCAGGTCTTTCTTACAGGATTTGTGAAAAATTGTTCATGCTGATTTGCAAGACAGTGTAGAACTCGAACATGGGTGAATAATTACCTTAAAGTATGGAAGAGTTAAGCTCCATGAAATAAAAACAAATTCTACTGTCAAAGGAGAAAAAGAAGAAAATGCAAGCTATGAAAATTATAACTATGAACCAATGCATGGATGAATACTTCAATTTCATCTACATGCTACAAGTGTTAATGCAAGTGATTTTGCGTGACCAAGTTGATACAAAGGTATGGGTGGTGATTTTGCACTTGTTGGGTATAGGAATGCTCCAGGAATAATTTTTACTCCTGTCGGTCACCCGAAGGATGCTAGTGGAGTAGATATAAAGAATAAAATACTTATAAATATAGATTATTATTTTGTAGACAAGAATTTTTCTACTCCTAAAGATTACAAGCAAATTGTTCTAGATTTAGGGGTAGTAGAGGTTAGTCTAAAAAAATAAAACGAATTACTATTTTTTGCGCTCCCAAAGCATATATGCTACACTAAAGTATAACTTATTACTTTAGTGTTTTTTTATGACTCGTCACATCGAACAGTTTCTTGATAATATCCAGGCTCAAAGTACTCTTGGAAAACTCTTACTTCCTGCCTTGGTGCTTTTTGGTATTGTACTAAGTGTTGTATTTTTCCAATGAGGAATAACTCATACTGTTCTCGTAATTGCTGCTATGCTCGGTTTCTATATGGCTCTGAACATCGGAGCAAATGATGTAGCAAACAACATGTGACCAGCTGTTGGTTCAAAAGCTATCACGATAGGTGGAGCAATTATCATCGCAGCACTCTTTGAAGCTGGAGGAGCTATCATCGCTGGTGGTGATGTGGTCAATACTATCAAAGGAGGTATCATTGATGCGAGTGGAGTGAGTGACCCAAACGTATTTATGGCTATCATGCTCGCAACACTTTTCGGTTCAGCTGTCTGGATAAACATCGCAACTTATACAAAAAGTCCAGTATCAGCAACTCATAGTGTTATCGGATGACTCGTAGGAGCTGGTATTATTGCTCTTGGGGTTGATGTTATTCACTGGGAGAAGATAGGTCAAATAGTTATGAGTTGGGTGATATCTCCGGTACTCGGATGAAGTATTGCTGCTATGCTTCTCTGGAGTATAGACACAACTATTATGAAACGTGAATCCCGTCATGACTCAGCTCAAGTTTGGGTTCCCGTATACGTTGCTATCATGAGTGGAGCTTTTTCAAGTTACCTTCTACTTAAATGACTCAAAAAAATCATTCATATAGAAAAACTCCACGCATTTATTATCGGGGCTGCTATCGCTACTGTTGTATATCTCGTGGTTCGTAAGCTCCTCTATAAATACGGATGAGTATTTAAAAATTCAAAAAAATCTATCAATAGACTCTTTAATCTACCTCTTGTATTCTCTGCTGCTCTTCTTTCATTTGCCCATGGGGCAAATGATGTAGCTAACGCTATTGGTCCATTTGCAGCTATCTATGATACAGTAACTTCTGGGGGAATTTCTGGAAGTGCTGGAATCCCGATTTGGATAATGGTTATCGGAGCTCTTGGACTTGCTATCGGGCTTGGAGTATATGGTTCAACCCTTATCAAAACTGTAGGAAATGAAATCACGAAGCTCAATCAAGTACGTGCCTATTGTGTTGCTCTCTCTGCTTCTGTAACAGTTATCATTGCCAGTGCTCTTGGTCTTCCAGTAAGTTCGACACATATCGCTATAGGAGGTATATTTGGGATTGGTCTTTTCAGAGAATGGCAAAAAAGAACTCAATGAAAAAGTAAATCTTATCTCGATAAGTCCATGCTCAAACAGATTATACTTTCCTGGATTATCACTCTCCCCGCTTCAGCTGCTATCGCTGCAATTAGTTATACGAGTATAATATTTTTTGTAGGATAATAGGAAAAATACAAAACAGAAGACTCAGAAATATCGTGAGTCTTTTTTCTTCACAAAATCTTCACATTTTTTTGACTGGTTTTTTTATATATGATACACTTTCTATATAGCTCAGATATTACTGATACAAAAACAAAATGGGAACCAACTTTGGTAAAACATTAAAAGGATTTTTCTCTCCTATCTCTCTTACGCAGCTCAATGCAACTGCGAGTTTTATGGATAGAATAGAAACAAAATTCTTGATGACTGAGCAGGAATTCATAGCCTTGCTTCCTCAATTTAAAAAAGACTTCTACGTTCTAGAAATTTGAGGAAAATCTATTTTTGAATATGACAACGTTTACATGGATACTGAAGATTATGAATTCTATATTCGTCATCAAGAAGGAAAGAAGAAGAGAACAAAAGTGAGGACAAGAGAGTACGTAGACTCTGGATATGCATTTTTTGAATATAAACAAAAACAAGATAAACTCCTGAGAAAATTCCGTTACCCTATTGCTTTAAGAGACCATGGAAAAATGACTTCTGAATCAAAAAAATTCTATGAAGGAATTTCTATGAGCTTCAGTGGAAGAGAGAAACTCGAAAAGATATTTCCAAGTCTTAGAACAGAATATAATAGACTCACTCTTTGTAGTAAAGATAGTGCCGAAAGAGTAACTATAGATTTTGATATCAAACTCTCAAATCTCAGGGGAAAGAAGAGTTCCAATAAGCTCCTTAACGCTGTAATTATAGAAAGTAAGACTACTTCTGAAAACTGTGAAAGCCATAAAATTCTCAAGAATCACAATATAGAAAAAGCAAGTTCTTGTAGTAAATACTGTCTCGGACTGCTCTACAGTGGAGTATTTTCAGAAAAAGGGAGATTTAAAAAGACTATGAAAAAATTTTCATCGATGAGTTAGGATATGAGTTACATGAAAAAGACCATTGAACTATTCAATGGTCTTTTTCATGTAGGAATAAATTACCTCACGAATATCATTCCCTGATCTCCATGCCAAGCTCAATTTGCAGTCGCCTTTGAAACCCTATCCCAGGATCCTACTTCTAATCCTACTGCTGATGGCGTCGAAGAGCTCCCAAACCAGAATCAAGCAACGTTGTTTCCATCTCACCAGTAAGTAAATAAAGTACAATGTCAAGTATAGGCTTTCTCTGTTGTAGTAAGACCAAGGTCATATTTTACATCACAATTCGTGGTAGCTGTGGTTCATGATGTCCCTGTATCAAGATCATCACTACTCGCTCCAAAAGTTATTGCGTAATCTATATTCTTTGAACTTGAGTACCTTGCTGCCATAATTTCCGAAAAACTCATATCCGTAGTAGTTGTTCCTAGTGAATACGATGCTGTATTAGTTGATACAGTTCAAAGAGTGCTTCCCCATCCAAAAGCTCAGCTTCATCCACTAACAGATCTTCCAACAAGTGTCCATCATCCTCATGCTATCGTCATATCGCAATATACACTCGTAGTTCATGATCCTGTAGGGCTAATCAAATATAGTCCATCTCCATCTGAGTTTCCTGTTTGCTTAATTCTATTACAGTCCCCATTTGGGATCATAGCAAGGAGGTCTCAAACTGAAGCTGAGGTAATCTTGTCAGAATCTGAGAGGTAGGCTGTATAGATAGTGCTGGTATCTATATCTACTGATGTCGTCGTTATTTCTTGAGCTGGAGTATTGAGGGTTGAAGTAACATTAGAAACTAATATTCAGAGTTTCTTTCCATACACTTTCGGGTTTCTGATAGTATAGTCTGCTGCGTAAGTTTGACCTATGAATGGAAGAGAGGTTTGAAGTCCATCTGTTTCTTCAAGAAATCAGAGGAGCTGAACATTTTTTCTATCAGAACTGAGATAGTAGGTATAATAGGCATCATCTTTAGGGTCTTTTCATCCTGAGGTATAGTTAATGAGTTCCAGGATATTAGCTCCCGCATATCATTGGTATCATATAGTATTTCCATTAGCATCTATCGTGATATAATCATCTGGAAGTGGGAGAGTCTTTTTTGCTCCATAGAGATTGAGGGAATCATTGATCCCTTGCATTTGAGTAATTCTATTACTGTCTCTGGCTCAACCGAGATACCCACTGTAACTGACAAAACCTATCGTTGATAAAATTCAAAGGATGACTATAACGACTATCAGCTCTACTAGTGTGAATCAGGAAGCTTTGTCCGAAAGAGAAGGATACATGTTTCTATAAAAAAGAGATATAAAGTATCTTATTTATATCTCTTTTTTACTAGAAACCAATACTTTAAGGATTGACTAATCGTAATATATGTACGGGATATCATAGTGCTTAAAGAGTTTTCTTGATCCTCATAGAAGTTGTTCATACCCTTTGAGTCATACCTTTTCTACCCACTGCTGTATTGTTTTCCCGTCTGGTCCTTCTATTTCTAGAAAGTCGGGAATTCATTCATAACTATCTATATCAAACTCCATGCTATCAAATGCGTACGAGACCCTATGTTTTTTCTTTTCGCGAGTTTTTTCCATTCCATACTTCTCAAGAACTTTTGCAAAACTCTCTATATTAGTAATAGGGGTTTCGTGTTCATCTTTTGCATTGATTTTTTCTTCTTTCTTTATCTTTTTTCTCTTTCTCTTTATAGTATAGATATGTTCTTCTCCCTTTCTCCTGAGGCGAAAGAGTCTATTATTTGCTTCCATCTTGTGAGCATCATCATCTGGGAAATCATAGTACACATCATGTACCACTCCTTCAAATGTTCTTTTTGCACCAAGATTCTCTAGCGTTTTTATGAGTTTTTCTTTATCTATTTCAAGAATTTTTATTTCTTTTTCAAGCATATGATTATGTTTTTAAGTATATACTCTGAAAGTATATCATATAGAAAGAAAAAATAAAAGCCCCAATTGGAGCTTTTATGAAAATCCTAGATAGTGAGAAGTATTATTTCTCCATCCTCTTCAGACCTATTCTCCCCTTCATCATATCTACTGTAATTATCTCAAAATCTACTTCTTCTCCTTGCTTTACTATATCTTCGATATTGGTAACTCTTTCTTTTGAGAGTTTTGAGATATGTATCATTCCTGAGTTTCCTCATTTGAACTCTACTATAGCCCCCACTCCTTCGATAATTTTTACGATCTTTCCTGCTCCTATAAATCCAACTTCTGGTTGCCAGAGAGATTCTTGCACATCTACGATAGCTTTCTTTCACATTTCTTGGGTTGGTGCGGTAATAGTAGTAGCACCATCGTCTCCTATAGAAAGTTTGACCCCATAATCTTTTTCAAGTCTCTGGATGTTTTCCCCTCCTTTCCCTATAATCACTCTGATTTTGTCTTCTGGTATCTGTATACTCATAATAAGTGGAGCGTACTGAGAAAGTTCGGTAGCAACGCTTGGTTGGCTCTTGAGCATTTCTCAGAGTATAAACTCTGAAGCATCCTGCCCTTGAGCAAAAGCTTTTTCAAATACTTCCATCTTAAGTCCTTTGATTTTTACGTCGAGTTGCATGGCTGTTATACCTTTTTCTGTTCTTGCAACTTTGAAATCCATATCTCCGAGAAAATCTTCTTGAGCTTGGATATCGCTGAGTATTTTATAATCTCCTGATGTTTCATCATAGACCATTCCCATAGCTACAGCTGAAACTGGTCTTTTTATCGGAACTCCCGCATTCATGAGACTCATCGTAGAACCACAGACTGAAGCCATAGAACTAGAACCATTACATGTCGTTACTTCTGAAACAGTACGTATCATATAGGGGAACTCTTCCTCCGATGGAAGTACTGGTTCGAGAGCTCTTTCTGCGAGTCTCCCGTGACCGATTTCTCTTCTTCCAACCCCTCTCATCATCCTCACTTCTCCAACAGAGTATGGTGGAAAGTTATAGTGATGTATGTATCTTTTGTTTGTTTGAGCAAACATCCCATCGATTATTTGTATATCTTCTGGTCATCCAAGAGTACAGATATTGAGAACTTGGGTTACTCCTCTTTGGAAAAGTGCACTTCCATGAGTTCTCGGAAGAAGTCCCACCTCTCAAACGATATCTCTGACTTCATCGAGTTTTCTTCCATCCAGTCTTTTTTCTTCTGAAAGTATTCCTTTTCTTACTATCTCTTTGACTCTCTTATATACAAGTGCCCCTATAAAGTTTATATCAGATTCCTCGTCTATATCTCACTCAGCAAGAAGAAACTCTTTTACTTCTTCATCAAAGCCATCAAGAACTCTCTGGAACTGTTTTTTCCCTGCTCCGTAAATACTTGAGAGTTTTTCATCAGTAAGAAAACCTTGTACTTTACTATACAGAGTTTCATCTGGATTATTAAACGTTGGTTCGAGCTTTTTGATTGCTCCAAACTGTTCTTCAAACACTGCAACAAACTCATTCTGTACATTACACATCTCCTTGATAAGTTCATGAGCATATTCCAGTGTTTCCAGCATCTCTTCATTGGAAACTTCT
>JAMOOA010000148.1 GCA_027066255.1 Candidatus Altimarinota bacterium
GTTGTATCTCAAAAGCCTCTATCCCAGAAGGTATTTCTAGGAGCTCGTCTATCGATTGCATTGCAAATGCATTATTTGTTATTGAAAAACTCGCAATAAGAATTATAATAGAACTTATAATTTTTTTCATACGTACAAAAGTATTTAAAAAGTAATAATATATTTATATATAAAATAATTTAAATGTCAAATAATTTCTATGATACTTTGTGAATTGATAAAACTGCAGATGCAGCAGAAATAAAAAAAGCCTACAGAAAAAAAGCAATGAAGTACCACCCAGATAAAAACAAGGGGGATGTAGGGGCAGAAAAACAGTTCAAAAAAGTAAACGAAGCGTACCAAACTCTTTCAGATAGTGAAAAAAAGAAGCAGTATGATATGTTTGGCAGTACCAAATGAAATCCCTTTTCATGAGCTGGTGCTACATCTGGATGAGCTGGGGGGTTTTGAGGGTTTGAAGATATGTTTTGAGCTGGAGGATGAAGAGGGCAGAAGCAAGATGTAGAGTTTGATTTTGGAGACTTATTCTGAAATATGTGAGGTCAACAAAGATGATGAAACCCTTTTTGATGAGGACAACAATCTCGTAGACCACAAGAGAAAAAGAAACCAGAATCATTAGATTTCGAGAAAACGTACGAAGTACCAATTTTTGATATGATCCTTGGATGTAAGATAGAGGTTAAGTGAGTGTACGGACAGACTGCTAAGCTCAAGATTCCTGCAGGAACAAAGTCTGGTAGTAAATTTCGCGTTAAAGAGTTTTGAAAATCAGAAGGAACCAAAAAATGAAACCTCATAGTAAAAGTAGAGGCACTTATGCCAAAAAATATTTCTGATGTGGATAAACAGATGTTGGAAAGGATTCGTGAAAATGTAGGGTACTAGTTTTCTTAATTATTGTACAGACTGAACTAGGGTGTAAAAAAAGTTTGATATTATTTATTTATTATGTATAAAGTATATATTTTTATATCTTAAGTTATATACATGGCAGTAATATGATATGAGGAATTCACTCCTAGAAGACCTATTAGTCCTGAAGATGTGTTCAAATGGACAGGGATAGTATTGAAAGGACTAACAGATGATACTGTCTCTGTAATGAGGGAGAAGGCTATGAGAACTCTAGAAAAAGAGAGTGAGGAAGAACGCAGACCTGAGTACCATAACCTTGTTGAGAGAGGGGTTATAACGATAGCGACACAAGACAGTATATGTTTTTGAGCTTATATCAAAGTTTCTGATAAAGAAGGAAATATATATGTATGCAAGCAAGAAGATATTTCAAAGGAAGGAACACTTGATGCCTTGGATGTTTTTGTTCTAAAAGAGTGAGATGAAGCTATCCCTAGGTGATCAATCATAGAAGGAGTAGATGATGATGATGCAAAGGTGAGGATTGAAGCATGTAAATTAGATAGAAAAATACATGGTAATAGATGGGGGTATGCCAGATGTCTAAAGATAAAATGACAAAAGAATCACCATCTTAGACCAAGTTTTGCAATATGTAGAATAAGAGATTTACACGTATGAATTGTACCACCATATTCTATCAGTCCTTAATAAAGGATTTCTTTAGATATTAA
>JAMOOA010000149.1 GCA_027066255.1 Candidatus Altimarinota bacterium
CTGGAACAATTGTTTGGGAATCAAAAAATACTAAGTCATGGCAAGATGCTTGGGTTATGAAACTCAAAGAAGACACTCTAAAAATCTCTGGAAATATATCAATACTGGTGACGAGAGTTCTTCCAAAATGAGTGACTCATTTTTCTATGTTTGACGGAGTTATGGTTTGCCTACCAGAATACAGTATCGCAGTTGCGAGTATGCTTCGAGAGAAACTCCTTGCTATTGCGAAAGTAGAAACTAGTATACAAGGAAAAGATGCAAAGATGGAGATGTTGTATAGCTATCTTTCAAGTCAAGAATTTTCTTCGAAGATGCATATGATGATAGACGTATTTTCGAACCTAAAATCCGGTATAGATAAAGAACGTCGCGCTATGGAGACAAATTGGAAACGCAGAGAAAAGGACATCGAACGAGCAACATTTGCTATAACAGGAGTGTATGGAGAGCTTGAAAGTCTCATGGGACAAGCACTTCCATGAAGTGAAATACTCGAATTAGAGTCAGGAGAAGAAGAATCTCTATAAATATATACAACTATGAAGAAGATTTATAAAAACTCTATTCTTAATGTAAAAGGAACAGACAAATTTGATAATACCTTTTTATTTGAGTATTTACTCCATTCTTTTAATAAAAGGGAGGTTGGGGGTGAGTTATGAAAATCAGTAGAAATTATTTATCTTCGTGAGCTGCTCAAATTTCATAAAAACGAGGAAATATTCAAAAGAGTTTCAGAAAAACCAGCGATGTATTCGGAAGTGTATTCATCAAAAGAAGAACTCAGGATATTCACAGAATTATTTGAGAATGCTATCTCTCAAAAAAAGCAAATCCACATTATTGGAATAACCTTGAAGGAAGAGATACAGATGTTAGAAAAGTATTATACAGAACTTGGATTTATGAGGGAAGACATTAACTGTTTTGAAGTAGATTTTTCTATTCCTCTGGTAACAGTTTCTTGTTATATAGAAAACCTTATGTGGAAGGGAAGTGATTATAAACGTATGTGAGAGGAGATATTTTTCTGTCCTCCTATTCGTGAATCCGGTCAAAACAAGGCTCTTTTTAAGTGAATTACCAGGGGTGTAATAGCAGGAATAGAAATCTGAGAAATAACCAAAGATAAGGAGCAATTCCTCTGAGACTGCATCAGACAAGAAAAGATACTTCCACTTCAAATGGGAAGAATATTGAAATATAATTTGGAAGAGGTTGGTTTGAAGGGAGAGATAGAAGAGTTACAGGTGAAGTATTAAGAATTTCTTGAATGCTTTTGTCTAATTTCAAAAACAGAAAATACAAAACCCCTTTGTTTCTGAAGATTCTCTCAGAGAAAAGTTTTTATGGAATCAGTGATTACAATCAATGATGCGTACTTTCTCTTAATCATCCTTCAACCATTGCTATAGTTTTTTGTTTTGCCTGTTTTATGTCGTGCACATATGATGACAGTACATACCTTTTGAGGAGATAATTATATAGTTTTTTTAGAAACCAGTTTTTTGTATAAGATAAATCTATAGAGAAAGTTTCTCGTTTCTTTTGGTATATCTTCAACATCTGGTGAGCTTCACAGACTTTTACTCGTAACCATTTCTTCATTCATTCAGAAAGAGTTCAATCTGTTTTAAATATCTCTATTTCTTTAAGTGAGATTTTATATTTTTGAAAATCTTCTTTAGGTATATTGATAAGTCATTCAACCATATCTTCTCGAAAATCCATAAGAGTATATCAGATACGTGAAGCCTCTCAGAGTTCTTTAGTGAGTTCATGAGACATCTCTACGTTAAGACCAAAAATTAGGCTCGTGAGATTGATAGAACCATCAATATCCATTCGGTGAAAGTTTTCCTGAAGGGACTCTTCGTTACGCAATTTATCGGGGTCTACAATCCTTTCGATATCAAATTGTATGCTCTGGATAATTTTTTGCATCCCGTCTTTTACTTCTTGCTCGATACCAAGTTCTTGAGAGAGAATTTGTATCTTTTTGAGGAAATCTCAAAGTAAATCATCAGGGATGTTTCCTTTCACAATCTGAGATATGTACTCTCTGCGGACTTCTATATCTATATTGATAGGAGTGTCTCCATCACAGATATCATCGATGAGCCTCATAGCATAGTATATATACTTCAAGAGACCAAGCCTCTTTTCTCTATCAGGAAGTCTTACAAGAGAGAACAATGTTTTTAGTTTTTCTAATTTTTCAAGAAAATTTTTATATGAAGGGTCTCTTTCTCCCACTTTCTCGAACATATACTGCATAGAAGAATCTAGATCTATAGAGTTATTTTCTGTATACTTTTCGTATCAAGTAGTGAGAAAGGGTAGATTCATAATATCTTAGATAAGAAATGTAAGAAACAAGAAACGAATTTCTTATAGGATAATAGATATTATTGAAAATAATGATAAATAGTCAATAAACAAAATTTCTCTATAAAATATTTCTTGACTCAAATCAAAAAATCTATACAATTTTAGCACCTAAATAATTTATGTGCTTAATTAAAGACGCTATGACAAAAAAACAACACAATTTCGAAGCAGAAACGGGTCGTATTCTCGAACTTTTGACTCACTCTATTTACTCGAACAAGGAAATATTTCTCAGAGAGCTTATCTCGAACGCGTCTGACGCAATAGACAAAGCTCGTCTCAAGGCTTTGACAGATACAACATTTCTCGGAGATGATACCAATTTTGAAATCAAGGTAGAGATAGATAAAAAAGCAAAGACTCTCACTATCACGGATAATGGTATCGGAATGACCGAGGACGAAGTACATAAGCATATTGGAACGATTGCAAAGTCAGGTACCAAAGAATTTCTTGAGAAAATGGAAAAAGCAAAAGAGGGAGGAGATCATAATCTCATCGGACAGTTCGGAGTGGGGTTTTATTCAGCCTTTATGGTAGCTGATTCTATCGATGTAATTACTCGTAGTGGACTTGATAAAAAAGCTCACAAATGGACCAGTGATGGGAAGTCAGGATATGAGATAGAAGAAACAAAAAAAGAAGGGAGAGGAACACAAGTAGTTCTTCATCTCGGAGAAGGAAATCATGAGCTTTTGGAAGACTGGAAAGTACGTGAGCTTATCAAGAAATATTCAAACTACGTAGCTGTTCCTATCATGATGCAGGAGCTTGATACCAGAACAGATGACGAAAAAAAGAAAGAACCAAAGAAGCTTGAAATGGAACAGGTAAATGAAACAAAACCTATCTGGAAGAAGTCAAAAACGAGTATCAAAGAAGATGAGTACAAAGACTTCTACCAATCTGTTTCTATGGATTTTAACGCTCCACTTGGGCATATTCATAGCAATATAGAAGGAAATGTGAGTTATTCAACACTTCTCTATATCCCACAAGAAACAAACGCATTTTCAGATATGAGAGACCCAAACAAAGAGTATGGGCCAAAACTTTATGTTCAAAACGTCCTTATACTCGAACACGCAAAGGAACTTCTTCCAACATGGTTGAGGTTTGTTTCAGGAGTTGTAGAAACCACAGATTTACCACTCAATATCTCTCGTGAGATGCTTCAATCAAATCAAACTCTTGATACTATCAAGAAATCATTGGTGAAAAAGATCGTCTGAGAGTTAAAGAAACTCAGAACAAAAAACCCAGAAGGATACGCAAAATTCTTTATGAATTATGGAACGATTCTCAAAGAATGAGTCTACTATGAACAGGATCTCAAGGAATCTATTGCAGAAATTCTCGAGTTTGATACACTTCTTGGAGATAAAAAAATGAGCCTCGACGAATACCTAGAAACTCAAAAAGATAAGGAAAAAACTATTTACTACATCACTGGAAAGTCTCGTAGTGAAGTTCTAGCGAGTCCATATTTGGCTCAATTCAAGGATACAAAAACAGATGTAATACTCCTCACAGATACGATTGATGAATGGATGATAGGAGTACTCGATGAATATAAAAAAATCAAACTCAAGTCGATAACAGCCAGTGATATATCTCTCAAAGAAGAAACAGCAGAGGAAAAGAAAAAAGCAGAAACAACAGAAAAACAGTTCAAAGATATGTTAGAGCTCGTAAAAAATACTATTGGAACAGACAAGATAGAGAAAGTAGAACTGAACTCAAATCTCGGAGATGCACTTGGAGCTCTTAAAACAGCAGATGGGGCTATGAATCCACAAATGGAGAAGATGATGAAAGCTATGGGACAACCAGTTCCAGAAACTAAAAGAATCCTCGAACTCAATCCAAGCAATAAACTCGTGAAAGCAATGAAAAAAGAGTTCAAAGATGATATAAAATCCAAGAAACTCAAGGATCTTACGAATTATGCGTATATGCAGGCAATCCTCCTCGAAGGAGGAGAACTCGAAAATATCGCAGATTTTGTAGGGCTTACCAATAAATTCGCTGGGGAGTATTTGAAGTAGAGAGAGTAATAAATCATAAAAAGGAGCCCTTTACGAGGGCTCCTTTTTATTCTCTTCAAGGAAACCCCGTACGAAGAAAGGTGTAGTATGGTGTTCACTGACGTGACATACTTTTCGAAAGTTCGGGGATGAATTGTGCCATATCAGGAAAAAGGGATATACTGAATCACGAAGTATTCATTATATCCCTTTTTCTGTCCCGATAAGAATCCAAAAGCTGAGTCACTCGACCTACTCACATTCGTATCATATCGTATGGGGAACTAAATATAGAAGGAAATTTTTAAAGCCTTATGTAAAGGAGTCATTATTGAAACTCTTTAACATTCTTGAAGAAGAGTTTCCAACACTGTACTTTGAGACTGTGAATGTTGATGAAGATCATGTACATATGCAAATAGAGATTACTCCAAGTATAAACGTTTCAGAAGTAGTACAGAAGATAAAAACATTTACGAGTCGAAGACTTAGAAAAGAGTTTAAGTTTATTGAACGAATATATTTTGAGAAAGAAGGGATATGGAGTGTTGGATACTTTTCTTCTACGATATGATTGAACGAAGGCACTATACGACACTACATCGAAGAACAGTGAAAAGAAGATTATCCGTCACCACAAAAAGCTTTTGGATTCTCATCGCCATAACAAGAAACCCCGGATTTAGCGTTAGCGCTATCCGGGAAGTAGGTCATTTATGATTTATTTACTTCAAGAAAGTTCATTATATTTTCATATAAACATTGCTCAGAAATTTTGATCAGGACGTATATAGTTTTTCCAATTTTCATTCCAACTTACTTTTTTTGAGGTTTTTTTCCATATATCTTTCCATACCACATCTTTTCCTGATATGATGGTATCATTAATTATTTTAAATAAAGGGTCGTTTACATGACGAGTACCAATTCATTTTGTAGCGATGATATGACTTTGTTTTGCTTTCTCTAATACTTTTCAGAAATTCTGATACCCTCAACATGATCACAAAAACACCATTCTAGAAGAGTGAGGGATTCTTTCAATTGTTTTTCAGGCATGATATGAGTGTCATCTATGGATGATATTTACAAACTCAACAGCTGGATCGAGTTTTGATAAGGTAGCTTCTATCTCTTCTATACCATCTCATAGAGCCTTTGGTTCTCAACTATATCGAGGTTTGTTAGCGTAAATAACGATACTTTTTCATGTTTTAGAATCTTTTCTTATAACTATAATATAACTTTTTTTATCTTGAATTTTCCATTTACTATCCTGTTTGTATTTTTGTAGAAAATTGTTGTAGGATGATATTCCATCAACATCATTATAAAAAAAATATTGTTGTATATTCCTTCCAACACTATCAAAGAGCTTATTCGAAGGGATACTTTCCATATTGGGTAAACTATACTTGTCAGGGAGTTTCTGAAACCATTCATTTTTAGATTTGGATGCATATGTCTTTCATACGATTCCGAGTAGAGTCTTTACCTGCTTGTTGCCATCTTGATATGAATCTATAATAGCTGTTTCTAGGAATCATAGTAATATTTTATTATTAATTTTTTGCATCATTTCTGCGAGAGCTACAGCATCCTGAAGTTTTTTATTTTTTACAATATATTCGATAAACTTTCACAATAGTTCCTGTTTTCTTTTGGAGGATGTAATAGTGTTAAAGACATCATTAAACCTATTGTAACTCACAGTAGCTTCTAAAAATATTCCAAATCCTTCGAACTTCTTGTCAGTTACTACCATATCATAGATGTCTTTCCCTTCTTTTTTTAGAGATAAAAGAAATCTATCAAGTATCCCATTATAGCTAGATGTAAAGATCTCTTCTCTTCCTATATATATGAGATTATAGAGATTTCAAGTTGACAGTGTATCTAGAAGTGCATATCGTAACTTAGGAAGGGTATGGAGCCTGTCAGTTGATTGCGCTATTTTCAGAGCTATAGATTTATCTTTTATTCCTTCAGAATCTATAATATTACGAGCTCCTTCGATAGCACCTTCTGCTATTGCTCTTAAAAAGGGAGCATATTTACTATCTTCTTCGTATACGTGTAAAATCAAGAAAGCTAACCAAGGCTTCTTTTTTGCAGATACAGCTAGTGTTTCCTTTATACGTGGGGTATGAGCTAGTATTTTAAAATTGAAGAGTATCAAATGAGGAAGAGCTTCGGATATTTTTAATAAAACTAAAGGGCTGTTCTTGTTTTTCTCCAAGAAGATGTCATTAATTTCTCTCTCAGGGAAACTATTTCCTCATTTCTCTTTTGTAGTTCAAGAAAGATATTCTTTTATCGTTTCTATATAAGAACCATTACTTCATTGGAATATACTAAATCCATTTATAAAAAGCCAGTCTATTTTGTATCAGGCTTTATGTATTGTTAAAAGCGTTTCTATATATGTTGCATTTACTCACTTTTGTAAATCCATGTACTGAACAAAGATAGCATCTACCTTAATTCCTGAATTATGTAGTTTTATAATAGATTTTCTATAATTCCTACTTCTTCATTTTGATAAGCTCATATTTTTAACAAAGTATGCGCTTACTTTGATGTCAGCCTGAAATAATTCCTGAACTCCTGATATATAACTTGAGTCTTTTATCTTCTCTAAATCTATATTCTCAATAGTATTAGTAATTGAAAATCAAAATTTCTGAGATACTCTTAGAACTCTATCTATATATGTTGAATCTCTTCCTATCTTAATAGTGAGATTTTCTTTCAACCAATATGCTTCAACTCACGCTTTACGAAGTCGTACAAGGGAATCAATATATACTTTACTTCTATGTTTCTTTCCAAACAGATCTTCAGGTTTATACATCATATTTATATCGTTGTCACGAAGATAGATCAATGTCGTAATAAATGTAGAGTCATATACCATTTCAAGAGTATATTTTTCTATACGCATATGTATGTTTTTTTTGTGTAACACTATAATAGTATTGAGGTATTTTTTATCCACTGCCTTTTCTAGGGTAAGATTCTTTATGATACTATAATTTATACTTACTCATCATTGCTGCAGATACTTTACTCATTCTACTATTTCAGTATTTGTAAGAACTTCATCTAGATTTGATTTTCAGAACGTTTCTTTCTCTATACTAAAAGTTCATTTTCAAAGTGTACTATTAAGAAGTTGTAATACTCTAGAGATATTATCATAATTTGTAAGAATATTTTTAGGTGGAACAGAGTTTAAAAATGATATTATATTCTTGGAAGAAACTCAGAATTCATGTAATAATTGGATTCCTTTTAATACCTTTTTATCGTTTAA
>JAMOOA010000150.1 GCA_027066255.1 Candidatus Altimarinota bacterium
TCTCTGGTTTGTGTGAGGCTTACTTCTTGTTGGTTGAGGTTTTGGTATAGATTGAGTTCCTCCACTCTTTTCTTGAATTTTTGGTTTTGAAACCGAAAGCGAGTCTAGTTCATTATCTAGCTCATCTAAAAAATCTTTCATAACATATAGTTATTAAATAAAATTGATACATTATAACTTTGTTGGATACGTGAAATGTGGTAATCCTCCTATTTTATAAAGTGTGAAAAGTCATTAATCTTCTATGGGTAAATTCCTAAGTAGGAATTAATAACTTTGATAACTCTATAATGTGTGAAATGTATGGAGGCCGTACTCTGTACGAAGAAATATGTATGTGAGCATTATATATTATTTTTTAATTTTTGCAAAAAAAACTCTGTATCAATTTCTATCTTTGTTATATCCCAGTAATAAGAACGAATAACGTTCCCTTTAGAGAAATCCGTTCCTATGAACTCTCCATTGAAAAATAGATATTTTCCAAAAAATGCATACTTATCTCGAAGCACCTCACTCTTTTCTGCTTTTTGAGCAAAGTCGTTGTTATGAAGTATATAGTAAGTAAAACTTTCTGAGAAGTCCTCATACTTATTTGTCATAGCGTATCCTGAAACGAAATCTACTTGTTTTTGTCATCACTTAATAATCTTTGTAGATTTCCAAGAGAGTTCGTAAAACTTCGTACTCGTGTCTCCAAAGCTTCCTTGAGAGAAAAAATACAAATCAAGATAATGTCAAAATTCATGTATAAATACAGAAAGAAACTCTCCTTCCGAGAGTTCTGAAACTCCAAATATTTTTACAGTCTTATTTTTCATCTTCCCTCGCACACCAAGAATATTTTTATAAAACTCTATATTTATTTTCTGTATCTTTCCCTCTATAGAATCATTTCTAAGGAAGTCTTGCGAGTGATTTCGATATTTTTCTATTTCTCGTGAAAAAAGCTTAGGGATATAAGAGAAAAATATTTTCTCTTGCCTTTTTTTCTCTTGTGCGCTTTTGAGGTATGTATCAAGGATTTCTTTGCTTGAGACTGAGCTATCCTTTTGAATACTCGGGATATCCTCTCCAGGAAGTAGTGTATAAGGGTCTCCTATCTGTGAGAAGTCTTCTGGAAGAATGGGCTCTAAGTGTATCTCTTCATCTTCTATAGTAGGAAAAAATACATGCTCTCCAACGAAAAATAATCCCGATAAAAACAAGGAAAGAAAAAAGATAGATACGATATGCCTGAAAGAAAACATAGAAAAAGTTATAAGGTGAGATGTTAGCTCGCTACTCCAAATATGAAGTTTACCACCAGTGAAATAAGTCATCCAGCTGTAATAACTCACAAAAACCCAATAATTGACCACTTTACGACATCCTTTCCTTTCTTGATTTTCTCATCTTCTCCAGCTGAAAGAGTCATAAGAAGTCCTCCGTATACTATGGATCCAACAGCAAGAAGTGCAAGAATCCCCGCAATAGCACGAGTCCAAGTATTGATTTTTGTTTTAAATTGATTTTCAACAGAGAAAGTTCCATTAGAGGCAACAATATCTGAGTCACTCAAGCAGTTATCTATAGCTGAGGCAATGTTTCCCTCTCCATCATAATTACACGCAGAGAAAGTAGGTGCTATCAATAGAAATCCAAGCGTTAAGATGAAAATGAGAAATATCTTTTTAAGCATAGTATTTTTTTAGAGGTTAAGTCCAGCTATGAGTCTCACCGCAGCCCATGAAAAAGCAACAATAAATATTCCAATTACTGCGTACATAAAGGACATAAGTGCTTTTTTAAATTCTTCAGGGTTTCCTCGTGCCATAATAAGTTTTCCTCAAATATAGAGAAATACAGCAATAGCAATAAGAGCCATGAGTCAGAAGAGAGAGTCTTTTATAAAAAGAAGCACGGAGTCGAGAAGCCCTGTTCCAGTTTCTATGGAAGAGAGGGCTGTAGGGTTTTCTCGGCTATTTGGTATGATGTCGTTTCTAAGATCGGCAAAAACTAAAACTGGAGAAGATGCAAGTAAAGAAAAAATGAGCCTGTATATATATTTCATAAGGATTTTAGAAGATATTAAGATTATTGATGAGGTTTATAATGAACCATGAAGAAACTGAAAGGAGTACTCCTACAAGTGACCATATAATCCAAGTCTTTGCCTTCTTTACTTTTTCTTCTTCTCCTCCGGAGGTGAGATAGAGTATTCCACTGAGCATAAGTGATATAACAGCAATAACAGCAACATACTTGATTCCCGTAGCTATGAGATCTCCTATAAATTTCACCGGAGCTGCTTGAGTTTGAGAAGATGAACCTGTACATCCTGGTAAATTTCCACAATCTATGTCAGGTCGTCCAGCAAAAACGAAAGACGGGAGTAAAAGTATACTTGAGAGTATAGAAAAAAATAACTTTTTCATAGTATGGATTATTTATAAAGAAAATAAGACATAAGATTTACAATCATACCTGCTGATAGAGCAACAGCCAAGGATATGAGTCCAGCAACAAATATTGATTTTCAACGCGAAAGAAACTCGTCCTGTCCATGATAGATAATCATATATCCAGCTCCTATAGTCATGATAAAGAGTGCAATAACCCCCATCGCAACAATCATCTTATTGATGAGGTTTGCTAAAACATTGTTCACAACTTCTTTTGATCCTCCACTTGTTCCTGCAAGCTTATTATCACCCGGAGTAAACTCGTTTACGTTTATCTGGAAACTGGTTTTACTGATATCATTCGGAGAGTCAGTTGGAGCTGCTTGTGCAGAGGTTCAAAAAAAGAAAACGGATAATAAAAGGAGGATGTATAGAAATACTTTTTGCATAGTACTATGTACTGGGAAGATAAAATTCTTAAAAATTGTAATAAAAAAATAGAAATATACAAACCCAATTACTCGAAGTATACTTGGTACAAATTATCTTTACAAAGCAATAAAAGCTCTTAGAGTTAGAGTAAATAATATGTATACACTGCAAGAATGAAAATAGCCATCGTCCACGAAATGTTCATAAAGCTCTGAGGAGCTGAAAAGATTATAGAAAATTGGCTACAAATATATCCTGATGCTGATATATTTACTCTTATCTATGATGAGAAGGTGGTAGGAAAAACTTTTCCAAAACACAAAATCCATCCTCATGTTTTCAAAACTCGAACCCAGAAAGTATATACTCTTACCAAGAACCAAAGATTTTGTCTTCCTTTCATGTCTTCATCAATAGAAAGTTTCGATTTCTCAAGTTATGATATCGTTTTGGTAAGTAGTTCTGGATTTGCTCATGGAGTTATCACAAAGCCTGAAACAAAAACAATTATATACTATCATTCTCCTGCAAGATATATGTGGGATTGGACGAATGAGTACAAGAGGGATATATGAGCACAAACAGGAATAAAAGGATACATTCTTAATTCTCTCTTTTTAAAATTCAGACAGTGGGACTATATTGCAAGTACACGACATGATATAACCCTTGCAAATAGTAAAAATACAGCCAGAAGAATACAAAAATATTATAAAAAGGATTCTCAGGTACTCTATCCTCCTATCGAAACAGAGAGATTTGCAAAGAAGATGATAAATTGAATTAATGAAAAGCCTAGTAATAGGAAGACACCTAAAAAATATTATATTATTCTTTCGACTCTCACTGAATTCAAGAGACTTGATATAGCCCTGTCTGCATTTACGAAACTTCCTGATGTGAATCTCATAATTATTGGTGAGTGAGATCAGAGAAAAGAGCTAGAGTTGGCCTCAAGCAATTCTCAGAATATTTCCCTTGTATGAGCAAAGTATGGAGATGAACTCGTTTCTCTCGTACAAAAATCCCTAGGACTTATATTTCCAGGAGAAGAAGACTTTGGTATCGTTCCAATAGAGGTTATGGCAGCCGGAAAGCCGGTATTTGCGTTATGAAGATGATGACTTACAGAGACTGTCATTCCTTGAGAAACTTGAGAATTCTTTAGAAGTATCGAAGGAGAAGATTTCCTAAGAGAGTTTCAAAAATTCCATAAAAATAATATATCTTGAGAATACACGTCTAAAGCTTGCAAGAAACAAGCGCAAAAGTTTGATAAGACTAAGTTTGAAAGAGAGATAATAAAATTAATCGAAGATAGGAGTTAAAGAAGTATGAGTTAACAAAAAACGATGAAAGGGATTACTCTTTCATCGTTTTTACTATCTCCTCTCTAGTAAAGCTCTACAAGCCTCTTTATAAGATGGATCATATCTTCTCTTGTGACTCCTCCATCAGGATAGAAGGATTCTCATTCTTTACGTGGATCAAAGAGTCCAAGAGTTTGCCCTATTCTTACATATGGTTTGTGCCATTGTACTGATACATCCGTATATCCAAGAATAGCAGGGTTATCTGAATGTATCATCGACATCCTCATCATTATTTTTACTGCCTCTGCCTTGGTAATAATATCATCTGGTCTAAAGATAGGGTTTCCTTGCTTATCAATATCTCCATTTATGAGACCTAACTCTTTTCATTTTGCTATAACCTTCGCTTGCCAACTTAGTTTATCTACATCTCCATATGAAAGCGTTGTTGTATCCATATCTCTGTAGTAGTAACAATGACTAATAAGTACTACCTTTAAGAATTCTGTTCTACTAATTTCTTTGAGGGGCTGAAATGAACCATCCTCATATCCATCAACTATCCCTATAGCTTTAAACTTAAGGAGCTCTTGTTTATATTGAGAGAGATCCTCATCTACAAAGACTCCTTTAGAAGAGTAAATGTATTCTGAGTCTTTAATATTTGCAACTACAGAACATGAATCGAAAGTATTTTGAAGAGTATACAGGACTTCTTCCCCTTCTATTTCTATAGTTTTTTCTATTCCTTCCTCCGATTCTTCAAGCTCTTCTTTATCCATCAAATCAGCAATTCCATCATTATCATAATCTCAAGAATCTTGAGATGCTCATTCATCTGATGTAGATGTGTCTGAATCCCCTGTAGTATCATCGTTAGAACAGGTATTATCGTATCTACTTCAACTATAATCTCATCCTGGACAAGTATCCCTTGTCCTTCCACCTCATCATCCTCCTCCTGAAGTAATAGTTACTGCTGGTCATGAAGGGTCTACAATTGTTCCATTAGCAAGACCATCTTCATCATAAATTCCTCCATCTGTTATTTGATAATTTACAACTGTTACAGGTGTTGTCCCAACTACTTCTGTAGTATACGTAACAATTGAGCTTATATCTGTATAAGTACTTGTTGATTGATTATATTTCCTATATATCCAACCTGTAGTATCATAAGCGGTATCTAGATATATTTTCACATCAGCTGTAGCTCAAGAAGAAGTACATTTGAATTCTAAATCCCATAGACCAAGGTTATAGTTATAGTAAATATCATCTGTAAGAGAAGATTCCGTAAGGCTTGAAAAGGCAGTAATCTGATTACAAGTGTCCCCTCCTGATCAAGCAATACCTAGAGTATTTGAATGATTATCAACAGTATTTACTATACTTGCTACATCGTTTTGGATTGCATCTAAAGTTCCATCACCATTACCATCACCATTATTAGCAGCTGCTAACTCTATCGCAGGTGATATATTATCTAAATCATTATTGGAATCTGGTGTTCCATCATTGTCACTATCATTATCTGTAGGATCTGTCCCTATCTGTGATTCCACAACATCTGTTACTCCATCTGAATCTGTGTCTGTTGTATCTGTAACAAGAGAGAGAGTAGTTACTGTTGCAATTGAAGTATTTCCTGCAGGATCTGTTGCTGTTATATTTATAATATTTGATCCCATTGAAAGTGCAGGGGAAATCGTACATTCCCAATCTCAGCTTGCATCTACTATAGAAGTACATGTTTCTCATGATGGTCATGTAGCAATTATTGTGTCTCATGTGACTCCTGTTCCTGTAAATATAGGGGTTGTATCACTAATACTTGATCCATTCGTCGGACTCGTAATCACTGGAACAAGTGGAGCTGTCGTATCTATCATAAGTCCTGTTGTCTCTGTAGTGTTCGTATTCCCTGTTGAATCTGTTACTGTAACAATATCATCAGAAGTAGAAATCTGTCATCCTCATGAACCTACCGTTCATATACATTCGACTGTTCATGTTCCTGTTGCAGGACTAGGACTACAACTCATATTTGGTATAGTCAGAGTTGCTCATATTTCCACCCCTATACAAGTAGTCGTGACACTTGTTCCATCATTTGCTATTGCAGGTGAGGTTGTACAAGTTGATGCTATAGGTGAAGTACAATCTGGAGTCCAATCAGTTTGAACCACAAAGAGTGATCCACTCATGGAAATATCTCCTGATCAAGAGCCCGTGGCATTACCACTTAGGTATCACGTTGCGTCTACAGAAATTCCATCAAAATCTATCCAACCAAGATTTGAATTCCATGCACTTCCCGAGAGATTTCAAAGACAGGTTCCTGAACCATTAAGTCACTCTACCGTATTCTGTACTCAAGAGTTTGTTGGTTGCATGTATATCCAACCATAGTTATTGGACCATGCTTGTCCTGTAACTCCTGTATTAGTAATTGTTATATCTCCATTTACAGGTTTAAAATTTACCCATCCTATATCTGTTCCCCATGCCCACTTATTAGTTGCATTTATATTTCATGCAAAAGAAAATGAAACGTAGAAAACAAGGTATCCTAAAAAGAGAATAAGTATATATTTGAAAAATTGCTTCATTAAAATAATCTTAGTTTTTTAATATCAATACAAAAGTGAACCGAGTAAACTAGTAAAGATTATTCCAAGTTGATCCATCACAGCCTTGATGCTTATTAGTGGAAAAATTATATTTTATAGCTCACTTTATAGCAACGGTGCAAGCCTCTCCTCCATCTGCCACTCTAATAGTTCCGTTTACGTCAAGTTTAGTACCTGGAGCAACAGTATCGATTCAAATATTTCCAGTATCATCTATCTTTAAGCGTTCTTGACCATCTGTTCTAAAAGTGATATCAGAATTTACTACTGCATTTGCTTCATCAACAGCAAATTGAAAAACAGTGCCACCTGCTAGAATGCGAGCTTTAACTCCATCTGTTCTTTCAAGTTCAAGTTTTGCTGATGCTCATGTGTTTACAACATGTAGGTTCGATGTTGGAGTTGTTGTTCCAATACCAATATTTCCATCAACATCTATCATAAAACGTTCTTGGAGGACTTTCGAACTATCTGCTACTTGTATGTAAAATTCTGAATCTGCAAAAGCAGCTCCCCCTTTTGAAGAGAGTCTTGCTGTAGTAACCCCTCCAACTTCATTTTGCCAAGCAAAACCCGGCCTTGCTCCTGCAGAACTTTGTTTATTATTGATGATGAATAAATCACGGGTTGCTGATGAAGTACGTGCATTAAGAACCATTTGTCCTCCATTTACAAGAGAGCCATTAAAGAAGAGATACTTTTCATAACCTGAATCTGCTGCATTTCTTGAGTTGATACTAAAATCATTTCCATTTGCCTGGATTTCCCATTTTCCAACAGGTGAAACTTGGTCATTCTCAACAAATTCTATTTCTGGTCTTGGTCCATCTATACGAATTCCTCATTGAGAGTTTGTTGCACTATTATGTTTGATATAAAGAGAAACTCCACTATCAGAGTCATTTATTATTTGAAGAGGACGTTCGCTACTCCCTGTTGAAGTTTGACGTATATCAATACCATCATTTGCTC
>JAMOOA010000151.1 GCA_027066255.1 Candidatus Altimarinota bacterium
TCCAAACAGTGTGTTTAAAATTTGTATCAAAATTCGAAAATATCTTCATACAGATTTCTAATTTTAGAAAAAGTATAATTACTCTTCTTTTTAAATTATATAGAAATTCTGCTAAAAATCAAGTCTCCTAGCTATAGATTGGGAATCTTTTACTTAAGTCAAGGATTCTCTTTTTCAGCTTTCCTAGCTCCTCTTCATTTGTATATTTCTTAAGAGCCTGAACAAATATATCTGCTATTTCTTCCATTTCAGGTTCCTTCATCCCTCTTGTTGTTGCTGCAGGAGTTCCTATACGAATACCTGATGGGTTCATCGGTGGTCTCTCATCATAAGGAACCATATTTTTATTAGTAGAAAGCCCTACTGTCTCAAGAGCTTTTTCTGCATCCTTTCCAGTTACTCCGTAACTTGCATATACATCAAGAAGTAAGAGGTGATTATCAGTTCCTCCTGATACGACTTTACATCCTTTTTCTTGAAGTACTTTCCCAAGCTTTTGGGCATTTTTGATAACTTGTTTTTGATAATCTTTGAATTCTGGCCTCAGCGCTTCCGCAAATGCTACAGCTTTTCCAGCTATAAGATTCTCGTGTGGTCCTCATTGAAGTCCTGGGAACACAGCTCTTGCGAGAGCTTTTGCATGTTTTTTCTTCGACATAATCATTCCTCCCCTTGGTCCCCTGAGTGTTTTATGAGTTGTGGTTGTCACCACATCACAATACGGAACTGGATTCTCCAGTATTCCTGCAGCTATGAGTCCAGCTATATGAGCTATATCAGCCATCAAGACAGCTCCAACCTTGTCGGCTATCTTTCTAAATCTCTTCCAATCAAGATTGCGTGAATACGCAGAAAATCCTGCAAGAATCATTTTTGGTTTATGTTCGAGTGCTAGTCTCTCCACCTCGTCCATATCTATCTCTTCTGTTTTCTTGTCGAGGAAATACGGAATAATATTATAAAGAATTCCCGAAAAGTTCAT
This sequence comes from Candidatus Altimarinota bacterium, assembly GCA_027066255.1. Taxonomy (GTDB): domain Bacteria; phylum Patescibacteriota; class Gracilibacteria; order BD1-5; family UBA6164; genus CALDZK01. The sequence goes on from JAMOOA010000151.1 coordinate 983, forward strand.
TGCGTGTCCATGAGTCAAGTGTCCTCATTGATCCAAACTCATACCAAGAACTGTATCTCCTGGATTAAGAAGTCCCATATACACAGCCATATTTGCTGGACTTCCTGAAAGTGGCTGAACGTTTACATACTCTGCTCCAAAAAGTTCTTTTGCTCTATTAATTGCCAAATTCTCTATTTCGTCTATAATTCCACATCACCCATAATACCTCCTCCCTGGATACCCTTCTGAGTATTTGTTAGTGAGTATACTTCCATTTGCTTCAAGAACCTCTCTTGAAACATAATTCTCTGATGCTATAAGCTCTATCTCTGTTTCCTGTCTTATTGTTTCTTTTTGAATCAAATCATATAACTCTGTGTCTGTTTTTTGAAGATATTTAAAATCCATAAATCATTATTTAAAAAATATATTACCTCTTTTTTATCCTCTCTTAATTTCTTGAATTATTTGTGAAGTTTTTTGTATATCACAGTGAAAGTATTCCATTTGCTCAAGAGCGTTTGGTTGAAAATAGAGATTCTGACAAAAGTCATCATGCTGGAAATTTCCACCAAAAACAAATGATGCCATCAGGAGTATTTCTGTAAAGTTCATATTATTATTGTCAGAAAAGAACTAATTTTGTCGTATGTTGGTAGTTCATAGTATATATGTGATGAACTAAAGTTATATTTAATATATAGGAAATAGAGGGTTTATCAAAGGATAAATTATTTTTTCTTTTTTTTCTCATTATATTGGTCAATAGTCAATTGTAGACTCCCTACTTCTTGAAATTGTTTTACTATCTTTTTTGCTTCTTCAAGTTGTCTATCATATTGATTTTCATAATCCTCTTTTTCGAAGAGGATCTCTATGTCTGGAGTAATTCCATCTCCTTCTATAGATTTTCCTTTTGGAGTATACCAATTTGCAATAGTAAGCTTTAAAAGGCTTCCACTCTTCATGTCAAATGGTTGTTGTACTGATCATTTTCCGTAGGTTTTTTCTCAGACAACTATGGCTTTATTATACTCCCTAAGAGCTCCGGCTGTTATCTCTGAAGCACTTGCTGAGTTTCCATTTACTAGAATTACTATTTTTCATTCAAAAACCCCAGTATTAGAGCTATAGTAGTTTTTATTAAAAACACTGTCTCTATACTTCGTTTGAACCAGCACTTCTCCATCAGGAATTATTTTTGAAAGTATCTCAACAGCACTTTGAAGGTATCCTCCTCCATTATCTCGAACATCTATAATAAGTTTTTGTACTTTTGATTCTTGGAGCTCCTCTAACGCTTTTATGAATTCCTGAGAAGTAGTTTCCCCATACATATTTATAGCAATATATCAGATGTTTTCCTCAAAAACCTCTGATTCTATAGAGGGAAGAATTATTTTTTCTCTTGTTACTGAGATTTCCAGAAAATCTAATTCCCCTTGTCTAATAATTTTAAGTAAGGCTGTCGTTCCAGCATCTCCTTTTATCTTATCAACAGCATCATAGAGATCAACTCACTCGAGTTTATTACCATTTGCTTCTATTATTATATCTCCAGAGAACACTCCTGCTTTCTTTGCGGGTGATCATTTAAGTATTCTCTCAACCTTTACTCCCAAAGGTACTTTTTCTACAACAGCTCCTATTCCTTCAAAATCCCCCGAAAGAACTTCTTGAAATTTCTTATTAACCTCTGGATTCATAAACTCACTGTGTTTATCTCCTAATGATTCCACTAGGCCTACTATTATTCATTCTTGTAAATCCTCTTTTTTTACTTTTTCTGCAGAATAATACTCTTGCTTTAATATACTATATACTTCCCAAAATTCCGTAAGATCAAGCTCCTCTTTGTATGTATTTTTAAGGGTTTCAGGTATTGTTGTTGGATTTTTAAACATTCATATCCCTAAGTAGTGGGAAAACAAAAGCCCTGCTGCAAAACTTGTTAAAACTATGGAGAAAACTGTTCAAAAGCTTAGTCTTTTTTTTGTTTCATTCATCGTGTCGTTCAAAAATCTTAGAAATTATTTTACATATTTTACTATAGCTTTTTCAGACTAAAAGCAAGTCAATGAGTTTTTAAATACTCTGTAAAAAAAATGTAAAATTATTATTTTCTCTTTAAGCCAGTCTTTTTATATAGATTTTAACAAGTTTTTTAAAACTCATTTTCTAAAGTAGCTCTATTAAAGGATTTCTTTTTTTAACAGTGGAGACTAATACTACTACTATATTCTATATTTGTATTATATTATAATATATGATAGACTTTATGTGAATAATTATTTATATAGATATATGTTATTTACCTTTCTACAAAAACATAAAAAACTCTGAGAGAAAAAGCTTCTTGTAAAAACGATGATAGAAGCTCTTAAAATCCCCTCAGATCAAAAAAAACTATACACAGAGTCTTTGGGTATACTCAATGAAATAGAACTCAATACACTCTATTCTCACCTTGTTTCTTTTGTAAAAGAAATAGAAATGGATGAAATAGAGCAAATACACAAACAAAACTTCTCAGACATCTCTGGAATGCAGAGAAAAGAAGCGGAAGAAAAAAAAGAAGAGATGAATAGTTTTTCGTTTTTACTTCATAATTTATAAATCATGTCTATTGAACACGCTGAAGAAATAAACTTACATATAGATACGGAAAATAAAAACCCCGATATGTGAAAATTACTCAATCTAATGAGTAAAAAAATAGAAAAAACAAATCAAAATAGAGAGGCTCTTTGATGAGAGCAAATAAAAATCACAGAATTTTACTGAGAATTAAATACACAGCAGACAAAAGAATGTTGTGAAGTACTTAATACAGGCCTTTCATTAAATAACTTGGTAGGATAAAAGAAAATGCAAAAATTTAAAATAGTAGCGTCAAAATCAAGTAAAAAATACAATTTGATTTTGACGTCAGAATCTGAAATTCAAGCAAGAGAACGTCTTCATAAAGAAGGCTATTCTATTTTATCAATCAAAATAGCAGACGAAAAAGAAATACAAGGGACGAAGTTTGTATTTCATGTTATTTCTGGAGAAGGGGTGAAAAAAGGGATTATTATTTGAGAAGATATATTTAAAGCATATGTAAAACTTAAAAAAGACTTAGGGTATGATGTAAAATATATATATCCAGAAGGAGATGAATCATATCTTGATGATGAGAAAAAAACACGAATAATTCATGACCTTGAACAAGGGTATAAGATAAAAATAGAATCAAAAAAACAGATAATTGTTAAAGAAAAAGAGGATATAACAGCGACCAAGGAAATAGACAACAGCTTCTATCTCAAAAAAGAACTCGATACAACCCATGAACTTATAGAACATGTTCTTCAAAAACTACAACCCATAGTTGATAACCAAAAAGATTATAAACTTTCTCCCGAAAAAATAGAAAAATTGAGAGTTATTTATAATAATATCACGAAACTTAAAAAATCTACTAATACAAATAAACTAAGAGAGGTTGGAGAATTAGCTCTTATGAAAATAGGAAACATAGAACTTAGCTCTTTAGAGTGAGAAAAAACAAAGGCTTCAAAGGATTTATTGAAGGAAACAAACGGGCTTCTGAGGAAAATAGGATCATGAAAACAATTTCATGAGAAGAGTAAGGATATTAACTATATTTTAGGAAATTTTATTTCAAAAATAGAAAAAAGTATTTTTTGAAAAAAAGAGAATAATTTAGAAAAAAAAGTAGAAAAAAAAGACCTTATAGATAAAGAGTCTTATTCTTTTTTAAAAACACTCCTTCTTTTAGAAAAATATACAGAAAAATTAAAAAAAAGTAATTCAGAGATACTAAAAAATATAACAAGTATTGTTTTACCATTTGGAAAAAATATAGAAGTAAGGGACAAGCTTCTTATACGAAGAAAAGTTATCACCCAAAATATAGCACTTTTAAAAGCAAAGAAAACCTGATCTATAGGGTCTTATACAGCTGTTGTAAAATGATATAATAAAGTATTTTGAGCTATTGGAGAGATTTTTCGCTCGATAAGTAGAGTGTTACTTTATGTAGTTGTTTTCTATTCATTTCTATTTGTTACATATTTATGAGGAATAAAGCTTGGTTACACACCAATAGAGGCATCATTTCATTATCAAGGAATTTTATATTTCCTTGTTATTATACTCCTAGTAGTTCTTGGAAATATCTCAAGAGGGGTATTGATGTTTTTTATAAACTTTGTCTTTTTGTTTTTTATCTTTATATTTTCTGTAGTAAATTTCTAATTTTTACCGTACAAAATGAGGATAATACTTCCTTTGCTATGTTTTTCTTTCTGAACTATATTTTTTCTTTTCTTCCTTCTTCAGAAGGAAGAAAATTTGAGTATTAACGCTCAAACTTTATCATGAAATATACTTTTTGAATCTCTATTTTTTATAGTTTTAGGAGTTTTATCTTTCCTATATTTTTCAACAAAAACATCAAAAATATACAATAATGATCAAGATGAAAATACCCCATATATTAACTGGAAAAATCTTTTTAGATATATACAAAAATTTTTCCGAGAATATTTATATTATATAGGGGTTATATTCTTTTATTTAGCTCTATATTTACTATTTTTAAGTTCTGATTCGGTTAATTTTTCTTACTGTATATTTTTTTTAAATATAGTAGTTTTTTGTCTATTTTTTCTCACAAAAAAGTTTTTTATACTCCAGGATTTTTT
>JAMOOA010000152.1 GCA_027066255.1 Candidatus Altimarinota bacterium
ATACAATCCTTTTCTCTTTTATATACATTGTATTTTTTATATACATTGTATTTTCGTGAAATAATTTTTTTATATTTATTGATTTTGTAAATTCTATATTTATTATTTTTCTATTTTCTATATTTCTATCATTTAAGAAAATAGGTACACAACACACCCAAAGCGATACTGTTTTAATCTCCTATTTTGCAATATATAGCCTTCTCTTAGGAGTGTTTTATATAAACTATTTCTTTCTTTCCTCGAGTCTCTCATTTTCACTCTTCTCCTTTACTTTATGAGGGGCTCTTTTTTATTTTCCACAACGAACATTATTCCTTGCTAATAGTACTAAAAACCTCAAACAAATAGGACTTCTTTTTCTCTATATATCGAGTATATTCTCATGCTTTTACACTTTGTATGAGGGGGAAAATATACTTGTATTTGCAACACTATTATCTGGTATAGTTATTCATTATAAAATCCACTCACTCTATCAAAATTATGTCTCATTTTTTGTAAGTTTCTGAAATTTTTTCTTTCTCTTTTCTTATATTTTCCTTCAGTATTTTTACATATGAGAACATAAAGATCTTTTGCTTATTTCAAGCTTTTTCATATTGAGTTTTTCTTTTATTTTATATACATACTTTTATGATTTTAAATATGTATATGATATTCATGGGATTCATATATTTGCCTATATTGTCAATTTGTTTTGAATAGTTCTATTCTTTTATTCTTCAAACTTTGATATATTTAACCTTGGAGTGATTCTTCTTCTAGAATCCATTTTTATTTTTATGAGTTATTATAAATTAAATTCACTGCAAATATGAAAAAAGAGTTAACAGTTCAGAACATCTTTGATACAGCAATCAAGAGATGAATAGAGAATGATCCGAGAGGGAAAAAAGAGGTGAAGATATACCTAGAAAGAATGAATAAAGAGTATAAGAAATTGAGTAAAGAAGAGAAAAAATACTATAATAAGGAGCATCTTAGAAATCCGTATCACGACTCTACTGTATATTTTCCAGGAAAAGGAAAAAAGATAAAGAAAATAATAGTTGGAATAGATGTAGAGGGGCCAGAATTTCTACTCGTAAATGAGTATAATAAAAAACATAAAAAATCTCCTATAGACCTCGTAGTATGACACCATCCAGAATGTCATGCTCTTTTAGGAATAGCAAAACTTCAAAAATGAATTGCTCCAGCTGTCTCTCATAACACTGGAGTACCTATTAACTTTTGTGAGAAAATAGAATTTCCAAGAGTTGGAGAGGTGGAACAGAGGTTTTCTCCGATGAATCATAGTAGAGTTTCAAAATTTCCAGAATATCTTGATATACCATATATGTGAATTCATACCCCAGCAGACAATTGTTGTCATGTCTACTTTGAGAAACTTGTAGATAAAAACAAGAAAAAACTAATATACCTTCAGGATATCATAGATCTTCTCATGAAAGAACCAGAGATGCAAATAGCAAGGCATAATGCTTCAGGACCACAAATATGGAATGGAGAGCCAGATAGTAGATGTGGAAAGATAGTTATAACAGGGATAACAGGAGGAACAGAGTCTTCAAAACATATCTACGCTGAATATGCAAAAGCGGGAGTGGGCACGATACTGGAAATGCACATGTCTCCAGATCATCTTGCAGAAGCAAAGAAAAACAATCTCAACGTTATTATGACCGACCATATGGCCTCAGATTCTCTTGGTATGAATCTTATATTTGATGAAATAGAAGAAATGTGAGTAGAAATTCTTGATTTTAGTGGATTTACGAGATGTAGTAGAGTATAATTACGAGAAAATATGAATATTTTTCAATTTTTCAAGGACGTCATATCCCCAAAAAAGTGTTACCAGTGTAAAAAACTGTGACACTTTTTTTGTCCACAATGTTTTGAAAAATTCAAGACATATAATGAATTTTGCTATGAGTGTAAGGGAACAAATAGAGACTTTCAGATACATGAAGCTTGTCAAAAATCGTGGAACTTCGATGCAGTTATAATTCTCGGAAGATATAAAAACTATCCTCT
>JAMOOA010000153.1 GCA_027066255.1 Candidatus Altimarinota bacterium
ATTATAGAAAAATCAGGAAATAAGGAGTTGATGAAGATATTTAAATAAAAGACCTATGTTCTACGTATTTACATGAACCAGCGAATATGAGGTACGACTCGAAACGCAGAAATGGAAAAAACTCTTTACTCAGAAGCATGGGGATTTTAACCTAACACATATCAGAGACTTTGCCTCTATAGAGAGAGATTTTATAGCAGAATCGCTTTTGAGTAATAGTTTATTTGCTTCCAAAAAGCTGATTATTATCGACATAGATACTACGCAACGAAAGTCTGCAGACCTCGACTCAAAGTATGAATTTCTCCTGAAGAATATCCAAAATACATCGCAAGATACCATAGTTCTCATATCCTTTCCAAAACCAGACAAGAGATCTAAAATTTATAAATGACTTATTAAAGTAGCCGAAAAAGTACAAGTCTACGATGAAAAAAAAGCGCAAGATCTACTCTATGACCTACAAAGAATTTATTCAAAAACGGTCTCTAAAAGTGCCTTAGATATGCTTGTGAGATATAAGTCATGAAATCATGCCAAGATTGTCTCAGAGATAGAAAAACTCTCTATTTTATATGATTATATAGATACTAAACAGATTCAGCAAAATATTAGCCCTGAACTAGAAGAAAGTATCTTTGTCCTCATAGACAATATCTTGAATAAAAACACAAAACAGGTCTTTGAGAATCTAAGAATTATAGCAAATGATAGCAATATGTATCTGCTCTATAACTCGCTTCTTGCAAATATTCGCACTACTTTTTACATAGAACTTCTCAAATCAAAGAAGATTCCCAGTTTTACTATCAAAACAGAGCTTTCTCTCTGAAATAGATGATTTCTCGTTGATAAAAGCTACAGGATGAATTTTGAAAGTATTTCAGGACTCTACAGAGAGCTGATTTCTCTGGATAGAAAGATGAAAACCGGGAAGATGATAGGAAGTGAAGAAAAGGACTTTCTGTTTGAAATAGAAGGAGTAGTGAGAGGATATTTGTAAAATTCTCTTTATTAAGATATACTTGAACTATATTATATTATATCTATATATGTATGTGAGGAATTAATGGAAAAGGAAATCAAGGAATAGAAAGTATAAGCGTAGAGTTTACGACAAATTTATTAAAATTCTTGGAAAATAACAGATTAAGAATTGCTAATAAAGAAAAAAGTACATTAACTATATCAGAAGAACTCGAAAATTTTATTAACAGTATGTTCAAAACTGCAGAAGAATCGTCTTTGACTGAATCGACTTCACAGTTAACTCTGAAAAAGGTAGAGGCTATGCATGAAGAATACAAAAAATTAGATTTCTCAAAAGTAGATAGTGACCTTTTTTCTACTTTTTCTTTATTTGAGGATAATTGAAAAAATAAAGAGGAAGTTATAAAAAATATATCTTCAGCTATACAGGAAGCGTTTACTATGCTTTGACAAGAACTTAGAACTCTTTGACAGAGTGATACACAAACCCAAAAAGTTGCTCGTTGAACAGCAGAAATTACAACCAATACATTGAATTCATAGTACTATACCTCAT
>JAMOOA010000154.1 GCA_027066255.1 Candidatus Altimarinota bacterium
GTTGAGACTCAAAGTCATTCCAGGTCTGAAAGAGAAACTCCATAAGAGTCATTCAGAAAGCTAAAGTGTGAGAAAATATAACTATAATATATTCCTTTTTCTAGAGTGTAATTGCTCTTTTTTGTTACAAATACATCGAAAGTATTCTCAAGCTGAGAATACGGTATAACTTCCTCAAAAGTATATTTTTCTACAAATCTATATTTTTTATCTGCAATAGAATATACAATTATTCATTGTTTCTTTCAGAGTTGTTTTGATGTAGATGAATCGATAGAAAAATATTGAGAAAAACGTATCTTCTGGATAGTACTCTTATCTACAAAACTTAGAGTATCATTGACGATATAGAGTTCCTTCCCTACATCCATAAGAGACTGTACATAACTAGGTACTCCGGTATTTTTTGTTTGTTTTGTAAGTTTAATTCTTGCCTGCAGTTCAAGGGCTTTCTGAGAGGTTGAGTTGTTATGTTCTCTCATAAACAAGAGAAAAAGGTAGTTGTTATTGTTTCTTATAAGTTCCTTAACGATATCTTTTTTCGAAGTAGATATGTTTTTATCAAGGATCTTGTACATGCGTTTGTTCAAGTCCTTGAGGATAGTGTTTTGCTTCTCTACAGAATATTTTCTATCAAGCTTCACTATAAAACCCGCATATACTTTTTCTATCTTTTCAGGAGTAATCTTTGCAGAGGTTTGAGAAAATGAAAACAAACCGAAAATGGCAATAATACATAATAGAATAATTTTCTTCATCGGAAATGGTATTAGTTTTTAAGGGCTCTTTCCAACTGCGTATCAGTACCTTTTTTATACTTCTCTTCATCCAGTTCTACTTCTATATCAGGAGTTATCCCTATCCCATCTATTCCTGTTCTTGTCTTTCCGGTAAACCATTTAGCTACTGTTACTTTGAGGGTAGAACCATCAGAGTATCATTTTATGTTCTGAACAGAACCTTTTCCATAAGACTTTTCTCACATGATAATACTTTTAGGATAGTAATCTTTTATAGTTCAAACCAATATCTCACTTGCTGATGCTGTCCCTGAATTCTGCAGTAAGACGATCTTGTATTTCGAAAAATCTACTGTATCAAACCCTGCTGAAGTATAACTGTCATCATTTTCTCCATAGTTTATGATAGCTGTAGCTTGTCCTTTGGGAACAAAAAATCCGAGCATTTTGCTTACTTCATTGAGATATCCTCCGGGATTATCTCTGACATCTATGATAACTTTCTTTATATTTCTTTGGTTTTGGAGTTCATCCATAACAACAGAAAATTCCTTGAATACTTTTGGTCCGAAATTTTTCACTTGTATATAAAATGCTCCATTCTTAAGAATCTTATGTTCTATGTTTTTTATGATTATTTTCTCACGAGTCACCTCTATTTCAAGAATTTTTTCTTTTCTGAGTACAGTAAGAGTAACACTCGTTCCTTTTGGTCATTTTATCCAAGAAATAGCTTCATGTAAGTTTATATCTGGAGTAATTTCTTTTCCATCCACATGAGTAATTCTGTCTCCTCCTTTGAGTCATGCTTTTTGTGAAGGAGATCCAACTATAGGAGAAATGATAGTTAAATTCCCAGGTTCTAACATGTCTACATATGATCCTATTCATTCGTATTCCCCGTTTATTTCTTCTTTGAAATCTTTACTTTTTACTGGAGGGAAATAAATAGTATGTTTATCACCTACTCCTTTTGTAAGTCATTCTATAGCTGAATAAATCAGCTTTTTCTGATCTAAGTCATCTCTATCATAATGAACTTCCCTAAGAGTTTTGTAAACATCTTGAAATATCTCTATCTGTTCTCATGTATCAGAAATATTTTTCCTAAGCTCAATCGAATTTTCTTGTTCTTTCAAAACTCTCTTGATAGAATCGAGATCACTAGTTGTCGCTATTTTTTTCTTTAAAAAATCTATATTTCTCTTGTCTGTAGCTTTTACTCATAGGATGTTTTCCGAGAGTTTACTGAGCGTGTAGAGATCCACTTTCTTACCTGAGTGTATTTTGATAGCAGAGTTCTTTATGAGATCAAGATACACAAGAACTTGTAAATCTCTATATAGAGAGTCTGTTTCTTTAACATCAATAAAATTGAGGTCTATATACATATAACTCTCTGGAATATCTTTTTTGTAATAATCAGCAAAATAAGAGAACGTATCTTCTCTAGTTATTTCTGTTCATTTTTCTATGAGTGTTATTTTTACTGCTCCTGCTTGAGATACATTTGAGAACAACAAGCAGCTTAAGAGTAATAGTGCAAGTATTTTTTTCATAATATTTTTTGTAGTAAATAATGAACCTATCTTATAGAAAAATCTACAAATAGGTAGCTAAAAAAGTATCTTTTTATTGTCCTTCTCAGAGTGTTCAAAAAAGGAGCTCTAGTCATCCAAAAGGATACAGTACTCCTAGAAACATGGCGAACATACCAGCAAGTATCATTATAAGATATGTTCCTCCACTCCCGAGGTAATGTTCTGCCCAAGCAAAGCTCCCAGTCCATCATTTTACCTTTCTCCTGTATTTTATGAGGCTAAAACCTCAAGTAACTAAAAGTATCCCGTAAAATATTTTGATAATCATAATTCTAAAATTTATTAATATACTCTTTAATTGTATCCAAAGTTTCCGAATCTTCTATATTTATGGTTGGAGTAATTTTATCAAACAAGTCTTCTTTGAGACCTGGAAGAGTTACCTTGTAGAGATATATTATATAAAGCACTATAAATACCTTAAATAACAACCTTCAAGCAAACTGAAATTTTGCACGAGATTCTTGTTTTTTCAGGGTTGTATAGATGTAGTCTATTTTTTCTTCTGTTGTCATCAGTTATTTCTTTTAGGTATAGGTA
>JAMOOA010000155.1 GCA_027066255.1 Candidatus Altimarinota bacterium
CTCATATCTTAATCAGGACAGAGTCATCTTTTTTAGATGGTATTAATTGCAGTTGCGCGCTTCTTTCTTTTTCTTTAAAAGTTATTACTATCCTTTTTCATATCACTTTTAATGTATCCCAGTTATTCTTTTCATCATAGACTTTTCCTTTGAGGAGTTTTCTAAGTATAGCCTCTAATATTTTTATAGATTCTAGGTAGGTGAATTCTCTTTTTACCTTTCCTGGGAAATATGTCTGTATTGCTTGTGATAAATATCCTAGAGAAAATACTTCTTTATTATCATTTTTATGAGGTAAAATTCAAGGTAAATAATCAGAAAGATTAGGTATTTTAAAACTATTTATATCCTTAGACTCTCAAGGATATTTATCTTCTATAAGAGTTCAACTCTGTATAGTTTCTGTGACTATGTTTATCATCTTTATTTTGCTTGTTTCCAGTTCTTCCCTTCTCCTGAATCTACAAGGAGTGGTATCGGAGCATCTGGGAAAATATTTTCCATTATAGACTTTATTTTGGGTTTTAAAACTTCTTTTTCATCAGGAGTCATATTGAAGACAAGTTCATCATGAACCTGAAGAATCATCTTGGATTTGTAGTTTCATTCTTTCAAGAACTTTTGTATGCGTATCATCGCTATCTTAATAATATCAGCACTCGTTCCTTGAATCGGCATATTAATAGCTTCTCTTTCTGCTGATTTTTTGATGATAGCATTTCTATCGTTGATTCCTCCTATGTATCTACGTCTCCCGAAAAGCGTTTTGACGTAGTTCTTTTCTCTACAGTCTTCTATCGTAGTATCAAAAAAATCACGTACTTTTGGGTAATTTTCATAAAACTTATCGATATAGAGACGTGCTTCTTTTTGGGTTATATCTATCATCTGGGTGAGTCCAAATGGGCTAATTCCATATATAACCCCAAAATTCACAGCTTTTGCAAACTTTCTCATCGTTCCAGAGATATCTTTTTTCCCAAAGATAAACTCTGCTGTTACTTGATGTATATCCCTTTTTCGTTTAAATGCTTCTAAGAGATTAGTGTCTCATGACATGATAGCTAACAAACGAACCTCCACTTGAGAATAATCAAAAGCTACCAGAATATCCTTTGGATTATGCGGAATAAATGCTTCACGTATTTCTCCAGCTATTCCATCTCATGAAGGGATATTTTGCAAGTTCGGTGCTGTACTTGAGAGTCTTCCAGTCGCTGTAACAGCTTGATTGTAACTTGTGTGAACCGTATCGTTCTGTGTCGCAATATCTAGAAGTCCTTCTATATAAGTCGAAAGGAGTTTTGAATAGTGGCGAAAATCTATGATTTTCTGAGCTATAGGAAACTCTTTTGCTAGATTTCAGAGTACGTCAGCATTCACACTATAACCTGTTTTAGTTTTCTTTCCTTTTGGAAGATTGAGTTTTTCAAAAAGAATCTCTCCTACTTGTTTGGGAGAGGAAATATTAAACTCTTCTCATGATATACTATATATCTCTTTTTGAAGTTCTCTGATGTGGTTTTCTAGGAGTATTCCTATTCATTTTAACTTATCTCTATCTATCCTGACACCAGTAAGCTCCATATCTACGAGTACTCCTAAAAGAGGAATCTCTATCTCATCATAGATTTTACTTGGAAAGTATCATTTTTGTTTATCATAGAGTTTTTTCGTCATATAGACATCTTCTCATGAGTATATAGCTGCCTGTTTTAGATCAACTTCCTCAAAACCGAGTTTCTTCTTGTCAGTGATATCGCTATAAGAAATCATCTCATAATCAAAATGTTTATCAGCAAGTGCATCTAAACCCAATCCTCTCTGCCCAGGGTTTTCTATGTATTCGCGTAAAAGTGTATCATAAAATTGAGGCATAGTTTAGATTAAGGAAAGTATTTTTACTTTAAGTATATAAAGAAAACTGCTTAAAAAAAGATGAAGTTCATAACTTCATCTTTTTTTATACTTCTGAACAATTTAGACTAGCTCGTCAGTTATCTTCTCGTAAGAGTATATCTCACTTGCATCGAAAAATCTTGATACTTCTAGTTTTGCATTTTCTTCAGAGTCTGAGGCATGGATAACGTTGTATCTAATAGTAAGAGCAAGGTCTCCTCTGATAGTTCCAGGAGCAGCTTGGAGTGGATCGGTAGCTCCACACATATTTCTGAGCGTTTCTATACTGTCATCTCCTTCTACTACCATAGCTATGATAGGTGAAATAGTCATATATGCTACTATCTCAGGAAAAAATGGTTTATCAGCAAGGTGTCCATAGTGTTCTTTGATGATTTCATCAGTCATTTCCATCATTTTCATCGCTGAAACTTTGAGCCCTTTCTTTTCGAGTCTCGTAATTACTTCTCCTATATATCCTTTTTGAACACAATCTGGTTTCAGAAGTATAAGTGTTTGTTGCATAATATTTGCATTATAAAAATTAAGTCGTGAGGATTATACGCAAAAAGAGAGAAAAACAAGTTTTTGTTTTTCTCTCTTTTTGTTTTAACTTATATATGAATAAATTGGACTATTTAATTTGTATGTTCTTACTATAGAGGGAACAGTTTTCCATTTTCCTCTTCCACTTTTTCCACTCCTCCTTTCTGTTCTAGTAAGGCTTGCATAAGGGATGATTGACTTTCATAATGCCATAATTAGCTCTGGATCTGTTGCGACACATCATGCTGTTGATCCCCATCAAAGTCTTCTTGGGTCGCATCAATGTATCCACTGCCCCCCCATATTTGGTCACATGAAAGAACATCCACAAACTGTTTTTGATCCTCAATTACTTGTATCTCATAAAGGATTGTCAGAAAGTTTCATTTTTGTTATTTTCCATACTTTTCATGGGAGACTTCAACCTGTATGAATGATAGAAGGAATTTGTTTAAATTTTCCGTTAACATAGACACATCCTGTTTTCTTTTTTACATCAAACAATTGTATCATGGGGGTTTTCGCAATGTCTATGTTTTCTTTTCTCAAGCATTCTTCCATTTTTCTTTTCCAAGCCTTAGGTGTTTTTGCTAAAAGAGATTTCTCACTGGATAGTAAACGTCCTTTTAGTCCTTCATGCTTGATTACTTTTTTAGTAATTCATTTCCTTGAAAGTACTCCTTCTCCTGCTTTTCCATCTTCATCAATCCTCTTTTCTTTTTGAAAGACTATTATCTTCTTAATAAGTTTTCATCATACTTCTTTTTCTCAAAAAACCTTTAGAACAGCAGTAAGATGTTCATGATGTTTTCATCCTTTTTTATAGTTTTGCTCCATCCATGTAAGTCCTTCTGTTTCAAGAGGAGAGAGTTTTTCTTTTTCCTCTAATCTAGCAATAGGCTTTTTTCCTTCTTCTTTTCCTGCTTTTTTTATTTTCACATCTGCTGTGTTATCTGTGCCTGAGAAATCATACTTATTTATTCCTTTTTTCTTGAGTTTCCTTATTCTTCTAAGAACTTGTCCTCCAGCTACTCCATCAAGAATTACTCCTGGTTCTTTTTTTTGAAAAGCAAGAATATAGGTAAGCGTTTCTCTCCCATAATCTCCATCTACAGTTATGCCAAAGAATTCTTGTATTTCTCTAATACCAGATTTCCCTATCAAGGATTCCGAATGTTTACGTAAATCTTTACGAACAAAATCATGAAGTACTCCTTTTTTTTCTTGAATAAGACTCAAGAGTTCTTCTTTGTCTTGATTATAAGCTTCTGCAAGAGCTATTCTTTCTCATTTACTTGCTCGAGAATCGTTATCTCATTTTAAATCTAATTTTGGAAGAAGTTTTTCCTTTACATTATAGTCATGAGTTTTTGCTTCTATTCACATAGAAAATATGTTACAAGTAATATTGTATATTGTAACATATTTCCGGATACTCTGTCAAAAACTTATTAGTCTATAACAAAGTCTTCTTTCTGGCTATTTTTATGATTGAACTCTACTCCTACAAGTTTTTTACTAATATGTTTCTGAAGTTTTGTAGTGATTTCTGATTTGAGTTCGGGACGAGCTTTTATAACTCCTCTTTCCTGTTTGTAGTTTATATCATCCATTTCTAGGTTCGTTCTCACAAGTGTATCTCCAAGTGCTTTATCAGCACATTTCTGACTACAAAAACCAAAGTGTTCCTTGTAGTTCTCTGGTGTCGCGATGATACGAGCATTGCATGGGCTATAACGACAGTTTTCACAATTGTTCGTCTTGTCTCCACTATAGATACATTCTCCTATTGTTGTATGAGTCTTTTCGTCTCCAACTTGTTGGCTAACTCTATCGTCAAATACATAGAGATTCCCAAGCCAATTTCCATCATTGTAAGTATTTATGTACTTCGCTACTCATCCATCTAACTGATAGGTATTTTTGAGTCCTGCATTCTGTAGCATGACTGTAGATTTTTCACAACGAATTCCTCCAGTACAGTATGATATAACTTTCTTATCTCAAAATTGAGCTTTGTACTCTTCTATTTTTTCCTCCAGTTCTCTAAAAGTCAGAGTATCAGCTGGGATAGCATTTTTAAAGTGCCCGAGCCTATATTCATGGTTATTTCTCATATCCAAGATAATATAATCATCTGGACTTTCGTTGTCTATAAGATTTTTAAAGTCTGATATACTCATCCTGTTCCCTGCTTTCTCTATCTCTTCTTTTGAATATTTTTTTCAGAGAGATACAATCTCAGATTTTACTTTCACCTGCATGCGTGGAAACTGATGTCCATCTACAGCAGATGATTTAATTTCTATATCGACTATATCTTTCCAAAGAGAATGATTCTTGAGATACA
>JAMOOA010000156.1 GCA_027066255.1 Candidatus Altimarinota bacterium
ATATTTTTGAGGCTGTATACTCAGAGACTCCTTGAGAGACTTTTTCTTGGTTATAATGATAAAGACAAGGATAAATAGAAGACTACTACATTCAAGGAGATAGGCAGCTTCTATTGCGGGGAAGTCTTTTGCAAATAACTTGAAAATCAGAGTATTGATGGAGAAAATCACTCCTGCAAGAAGAGATGCGAGGATTCCCATGATGTCTTTCTTAGAGATACTCTCCCCACTTACTTGAGAAAGAATAAATACCCCTAGAAATATCACTCCAGTTCACAAGATATCGTAGAAAGAAATAGATTCTTGGAAGAAGAAATACCCAATCACAAAACCAGCTACAGTACGAGATACAGCCACAAAGCTTCTAGAAATACCCACAAGAGTAAGATTCATGGCATAAAAAGCAGTAGTGAGATACATAGCTCCAAAGAAACCACAGAGAACAATTATGAGGGCATGTTTTTCAAGAAGTTCAGGTTTTTGCAGAATGCCTATAAGAAGGGGGCTTCCTACGATGGTAACTGTAAGCTGTCTATAAAGAGACATTTTCTTTGCTCCCAGTTGTCTTCCAAAGAGTACATTGATAGTTGAAATTGCTGGAAAGAGAATCACAGGGAGGAGAAAGTAGAGATATCAGATGTTCATATTGACTTTGTTCTTATCTTGTAACCTAGGGGGTAAAAGTTTTCGGGTTTATTTTTTCTCATTTATAATAGAGTTCTACAATTTTTGCTGTTCCATATGAGTCTACTTTGATAAGTACTTTCATATCAGAGCGTACTCTTTCTATATTTCTTCCTGTTCATTCAGGAACAAAGTATTTTCATATCCCGAGATTAATAGCATCTCATCACCATCATGATTTTCAGAGTTGAGTCCTTATATATAGAGTTTGTTTAGAAGGTTTCTCTAGAGAAACATCTTGAACATATCCTATATCTTCAGTATCTTTTCAGAGGATGATATAGAAAGTATCTCACTGTTGAAGAGTATTGAGGCTGAGGAACTCTATTACTTTTTTATCTGTCTCTATAGTATACCTCAGAATAACATAGTCACCTCTTAGTAAATCTCTAGGGTCTACAGGTCTTGTTTCTAGAAAAATCTCTTCTCATACTTGAAGGGTATACTCGTTTATAAATATATATCCTACAAAAGACAAAACGATACATCCTATGATTCATAAAAATACTACAAAGTTTGGTTTTTTTTCAGTTGTTGTCATATTATAATTCTGATGAAGGAGTAGTATCGTTTTTTCAAAGATATGTATTGATTTTTATATATCCATACACAAGTCATATGAGAAAAAATCCTGTTATGATAAAAAATACCCCAGCATGCATATATCCCCATGCCCAATCAAAATATTTTACAATCATCCATAATCCTAACCATACAAATGTTGCATGTCTTAGAAGTATTTCATGGTTTTTATTTGACCACCACATAAAAAAGAAGATAGTTCAGAGGAATAGTATATTGTGGAGAATTACAGCAAGAAGTGTTTCTCCTAGAAACATATAATCACTATCAAGTGTTGCTACAAAGAGACACAAGAAAAATATCTTAACGGAGATACCCGCTACAGGCATGAGCAAGTAATCATATACTTTTTTTGTCATCTTATTTACAAGATAACTTATTATTCATATAACTCCTGATACTACACTGAAAAGAGCAAGTATATATCTCTCATCTCTCCAAGAAGTGAAAAATACTTCTGTTGAATAGTAGAATATTACACCATAAAAGAGTGCTATACAAGTAACAACAATAGTTTTGAATCTGAATATATATAATAGAGGGAGAGCAAGTACTAACCATAAAAGAAGGAGTGATCCTATAGTTCCATCAGTGTTATATATCTGTCCTATAAGAGCTATTGATGCTCAGATGAGTATACTTCCTAAGTAAGCGAATACATTTCCAAGTGTTTGAAGTTCTTTCTGAATATAACAAAAATAGTATCAACACAGGAGAGGAACTGTAGGAAGTAAAAGGGTGAGGATAAGCTGTATTGTTTTTGGGAAAAATCCCCAGTTGCTTGATATAACAAGAAGAACTCCCATCCCTATACATATGGCACCGATAGTTCCAAGGATTTTGAAAAATGATTTTGAACTACTTTCTTGTGCAAGGTCTTTTAAGATACCTATCTTTTGTTCATGGGATATAAGATCTTTTTCTTCCCAACGATCTAAATATGCTTGGATATTTTTTGTGAAGGACATGCTCAAAATACTTAATAAATATGTACTATTATTCTATAAGTATTGTAGAGAGAATCAATATTATATCTTTAATGGCATAATAATATGTTTGAATTCGGAAGTGTCTTTTTTCTTTTTGTCGTCATCAACTGGAAGAACCATGATAGGAGCGAGAGGATTTTCAAAACTGAGGGCGATATGTGTAGAATCCATAACTCCAAGTGCCTCGAGAAAATAGGTAGAGTTTACTCCGATGATGTTGTCTTCTCCTTCGACACTTCCTGTGAGTTTCACTTCTCCTTCTCCGATTTGCGTTTCTGAAGTCTCAAGGAGTATGCCAGTTTCACTACTCATACTCATTTTTATAGAGTAGTTATTCTCCTTGCTGATGAGGTTTATCTTTCTGAGAGCTTGTATGAGATCAACTCTGTTAATAACAGCTTTGGTAGCATAGGATTTTGGGAAAAAATTACTGTAGTCTGGAAATTTTCCGTTGAGAAGCCTGGAATATATCTTTGCGTTCCCACAGAAAAATGCTATCTGATTTTCTCCAGAAATGATTTTTACCATGTCATCATCTTTGATAATTCCTTTGATTTCGTAACTGGTTTTACTCGGAATGATTTGAGAAAAACTTTTGTCTATAGGAGTATCGAGGTGTGTCTTGTATTCTGAGAGTCTGAAACTATCAGTCGAAGCAAAGGTTACTTCTTTTTCAGAGATATTTACCAGGAGTCCAGCAAGGGTTGGACGGATATTTCCTTCTGCACTGGAAAAAAGAGTCTTTTCTATAGACTTCCTGACGATACTTCCTTTCAGTGTAAGAGAGAGCTCTTCTTTGATATTTGGAATAACAGGAAACTCTTCGGCATTGATCCCTTTGATTTTTGTAACTCCACTTTCTGTTTTTATCTGTACACTATCATTTTTAATAAGTTCTATTTGGCAAGTATCGTCACTTACGAGATTCATATAACTAGAGAAGAGTTTACTAGGAACAGAAAAGGCTCCTTCAGATGATATAGTTACATCACTATCTATCATATATTCGATAGCCATTTCGAGGTTATTCGCAGTAAGGACTACGTTCTTGTAGTTCACTTTTATAAGGATATTCTCCAAGATAGGAGTAGTAGTGATACCAGCAGTCGCATGACCTACAACATTGAGTGCTTCTTGGAGTTTCTTTGTAGAGATTTGAAATTTCATAAAATATAGATTGAGATAAATAATTCTTCTATATTTTCTCTATTTTAGAGCGAAAATCAATCGCAACAGAGTATTTGATGTTAAAAAGATATCAAAAACTTGTCTATTCAATAATCAGCGACAATTTACTATTCCTCATTATCTCTATTTCTATATTTCTCAAAAATATCCTAACATCGTTTCATTTGATAATGATTTTATAGTGATACTGGTTGTTCCTTTTAAATGGAAGACAAACATATTGGATATCATATTCGTTTCTTTTATTGAGTGTTTGAAGCTTGTTATCGAGCATTTTCATGAAATTCTCAGCTTTTTGTTTTTGTATATCTCTATACTCAAGAGTTACCATTTGTGTAAAAGGGGGATAGTTAAAAATCTTTCTTTCTTCTAGAGTACTCATAAAAAAATCCCTGTAATTTCCCTGGGTTATATGCTTTACGAAATCATTCTCAGGAATAAATGTTTGGAGTACTACGTCTGTTTTAGCACCGACTCTTTCTCCTCTTCACAGGAGCTGTTTGGTATTGGTATAGACGCGTTCTTCTATATTGTATTTTGGAAATGAGAGTTCTTGCTCGAGGAGTATAACTCCTATGAGAGCCACGTCAGAGAAATCAAAACCCGTCGTTATCATCTTGGTTCCGATGATGATATCAGCTGACTTGAGTTTCTCTAGAGCTTCTTTTTTTGCTGTTTTTGTTTTGACGCTATCCGTATCAAAACGATAGATCTTCGACGAAGAGAAGGATTCCTTCAGTATTTTTTCTACTTGTTGAGTTCATACACCCACGCTCTTGATATGATTTCCATGACATTTTTTACAAGATAGAGGAGAGCTTTCTTGTGTTCCACAAAGATGACACAAAAGCCTCTCAGGATGATTATGTACAGAGAAACTTGCGTCACATTTGGGGCATTCGTACAAATACCCACAATCCTCACAAATCATGCATGAAAAAGCCCCTCTTTTGTTGAGATAGAGGATAGTCTTCTTTCCTGCAGAAAGAGTCTCGCCTATCTTTTCAAGAAGAGTTGTTGAAAGGTAAGAATTCTCTTTAGAACGGTCTTGTGAGAGATTTACAGTATAGAGCATAGAAGGGCATTATATTACTTAAAACAGGATACACGGTTTTTATGTATTTTCAATGTATAAAAGAGGACTTGATATTTCAGCTGAGCTTCCTATAATCCTAGAGCTTAAAAATAAGAAAAACAAAGAAAATATGGAAAAGAAATGTTATTATGAAGTACTAGAAATAGAAAAGACTACTTCGATAGATGGGATTAAGAAAGCATACAGGAAACTCGCAATGAAGTATCATCCAGATAGAAATGAAGGAAAAAAAGACGCAGAAGCCAAATTTAAAGAAGTGGGAGAAGCGTACGGAGTACTCTCAGATGCGGGGAAGAGAAAACAGTACGATATGTTTGGTCATTCCTCATGAGGAGGAAATCCATTTGGTGGAGGATGATTTCAGACAGATTTTGATGTGGGAGATATATTTGAATCATTTTTTGGGGGAGGTTTTTCTGGTGGAGGACGTCAGAGGAGTAGTTCCCAGAGAGGAGAGGATCTCGAGTACATCATGGAAATAGATCTCAAAACGAGTATATACGGAGAAAAACAAGAAATAGAATTCAACAAGAAAGTATCTTGCGAAACCTGTGACGGAGATGGAGGTAAAAACAAACAGACATGTTCGGAGTGTGGAGGGAACGGAAGAGTTACCCGCACCTCTCAGACAGCTTTTGGAGTTATTCAACAGACTGTAGCATGTGGAGCATGCTCGGGATCTGGAGAGACATTTGAAGAAGTATGTTCTGATTGTCATGGAGAAAAGAGACAAGTAAAAAAGGTAACCGTAGAGATAGATATACCTGCAGGAATCGATGATGGAATGGTTATTAAACTTACGGGAGAGGGAAATGACGGAGTTGGAACAAAGGCTTCAGGAGACCTCTATGTCAAATTCTCTGTCAATCTTCAGGAAAAGAATCTCGAAAGAGACGGAACAGACCTACATTATAAAGTAGAGATAGATGTTATAGAAGCTATTCTCGGAACACAAAAGGATATCACTCTTCCGATACTTGGAAAGAGAACTATTTCTATTGATCCAGGAACACAAATGGGAACAATTATCAAAAATTCTGGAGATGGAGTAAAGTTTATCGATAGAGATACAAAATGAGACCTACTCATACATGTAGATATAAAAATACCCAAAAAACTCGGAAAAAAAGAACGTGAATTCTATCATCAAGTTGCCTCAGAAAAGAAACTCAATGTTCTCAATAAAAAAGGAATTTTAGAAAAACTCTTTGGATAAAAACCTCTTTTAAAAATACAAAAAATAACTATGATAGAAGGAATTATTCATAGTTATTTTTTTATGCAAGAAAGGGCCTTTCTTAGAAATTTGACACACTTTACTTATCCGCTATGGAGAAATAAAGTGGTGACTCTCAAATCTATCATCATGTATTGTGTATGGTCATTTTGACCTATTGGACATGTGTTTTTCATACAACGTATTATTTCAGTTCTTGAAAATAGTGATAAAGAAGCATTTATTCAAACTATGTTCTATTATGGAGTATACATAATTTTGATGGAAGTTGCTGAATATATAGTCAGGAAATGGTGACGGGTAGAAAATGTTAATATATATAGGAGGACTATACAGGAAGATGTTATTCCTGCTTTTTCAAGATTGAGTAATAATTCTACAGAAACTATAGGAACAGGAAAACTTATATCTATCATGGAAAAAGGGATAGATGTTTGGGCTATTTCTTTAAATCAAATTCTCGAAAATGTTACGAGAAATCTGGTAGTCTTTTTCTTTGCAATTTATATGATTATTCAGTTTGACTACAGATATGCCGTTATTTTTATCTTTTTGTATATAGGGATTCATATTGTCTGACAGTACTTTAATTCAAAATCTCTTATTTATAGGAGGAAGAGGCAAGTTTATTGGAATGAATATGTGCGAAGAATAGTACGAATTATTATGAACAAGTTTGAAATATTACAAACTCAAAAGATTGATTACGAAATACAAAGGCTGCATCAAATTAGTAACAGTTTGTATAAAAACACTTTTACTATGGCAGGCTATATTCATTGGTTTTTTAGAATTGCAGAGTGAGGGGTTGTCTGGTTTCGCTTTTTTGTAATTCTTTATTTGTGATTCCTTGTTGTAGATGGAGAGAGAAGTATTTCTATACTAGTAGGGGTTTTTGGTATACTTATACTTATGGATGGTTCTATCGAGAGATCTATGAAATTCTTTAAAGATTTCACGAAAGGATTCTCTACTATTGAAAAAATGTGGAATTTACTTGAAAACACCCCTCAAATCCAAGGTTATGAAACCTGAAAGACATTCAAACATAAAGCTGGAGAAATATCCATCAAGAACCTCTCCTATGGCTATGATTCCAACAATCCAGTATTTACTGACCTTTCTCTCAATATTTCAGGAAGTAAGGTAACGGCTCTTGTATGACCAAGTGGAGGAGGAAAATCTACTCTTGTGAAACTGATAGCTGGATATGTGAGGCAAGACGAGGGGAATATACTCGTAGATATTCAGAATCTCAAAGAAGTTTCATTGAAGAGTTATTACGCAGATGTATGATACCTTACTCAAGAACCAAGTGTCTTTGATGGAACGGTAAAAGAAAATCTTCTTTATGCAGTAAAGAAAGACCCAACGAAAAAAGAGTTGGAGGAAACTATCTCTCAAGCTCATTGTAAATTCATTTATGATCTGCCTAATGGACTCGATACAGAAATAGGAGAGAGAGGAGTCAAACTCTCAGGATGACAGAAACAACGTCTCGCTATTGCCAAGATATTTCTTAAGAATCCAAAGATTATCATTCTTGACGAACCTACCAGTGCTCTTGATAGTCACAGTGAGCAAAAGATAACAGAAGCGATGCACAATCTCTTCCAGTGAAGAACAGTTATCATCATCGCTCACAGACTTCAAACAGTAAAACATGCGGATGATATCATCGTGATAGATAATGGAGAGGTCATAGAACGAGGAACACATACTTCTCTTATCAAGAAGGATGGGTATTATAAAGAGATGTTGGATTTACAGAGTGGTTTTTAAAAGATAAAGATTTTTATGAAAAAGAGATCATCAATATATATTCTCAAAAGATTTCTTGATC
>JAMOOA010000157.1 GCA_027066255.1 Candidatus Altimarinota bacterium
TTTGTTCTATGGATTCATACTCGGCATCTCCAACTATCTCACCATCAACAACTCAAAATCATACATCTATAATGACAGCTTCATTAGTGATATCTGTTTTTTTGAGAAGACCAGGAACCCCAGTTGCACAGATGACGATGTCAGCAGTTTTAGTATAGTGGGATATATCTGGAGTTTTGGAATTGCAGCTGGTAACAGTAGCTCCTGCGTTTATAAGCAGAAGAGCAATAGGTTTTCCTACTATGTTACTCCTCCCAAGGATTACTACTTTTTTTCACATTACTTCTATATTTTGAGATTTGAACAGTGTCATAATCCCAGCTGGGGTACAAGGAGCAAATCCTGAATGATCTCAAATAAGTATCTTCCCCTGGTTTATAGGATGAAATCCATCAACATCTTTTTCAGGATTGATAGCATTGATGACTTTGTCAGTGTTGATATGTTTTGGAAGAGGGAGCTGGATGATGTATCCAGATATACTGGAATCAGTATTGAGCTTCTCTGTCTCCTCCAGTAAGGCCTGCTCAGATATATCACTTTGAAAGGGGAAGAGTTTGAAGCCTATCCCTATTTTTTCAGCCCATTTTTTCTTTTGCTTGATATAACTCAAACTTGCAGGATTGTTTCCTGCAAGTATAACACCCAGTGTTGGGGGAGTTTTGAGTGTTTCCACTTCTTTCTGTATCTGAGAATATATGTCTTTTGCGATAGCTCTTCCGTTCAGTATCATAGTGAGTTTCGTGCTTATTTATACAAACAAAATCATATAAAAAATTTATGAGTTTGCAAATCTTTTGGGGGGAGATATACTTTCTCTATATCTCTTAAATACATTTATCAGTGTCCAATAAAATCCTTTCTCTTCTGGTTCTTTTTTGAGTTTTTGCTGGTTTTGTACTCTTGTACATGTATTTCTTCGTGTATTACACGTCTTCTATAAGTATCCGTTCCAATGTAGGAGAGTATACTGTTGAGTTGTTTTGAAAGAGTATTGCAAAGACTTTCACTTATGATTGTCCTAAGTCTGAATGTATTCTAGAGGATATATCTCCTCTAGAATATAATATGACTATAAAAAAAGAAGGATACATAGATTTCTTTCAAAATATTATTATAGAATGAGCCTCAAGACAAGAATTAATTATCACTCTCGAGAAAAAAGTAACTCTTAAAAAAGAGGAAGAGGGAGTAGTTTCTCAAGAACAAAAAACTACTCAGGAACCAAAAGAACTTACAGCACAAGAAAAGATAGCAAAGATCAGAAAGGATAAAATCTACTTCAAAGTGTTTGATATCTCATGAGAAAGACAGATAGGATTTAAAGAAAAACGTAACGGTCTAGATGCATTCCTGCTCTCATGAAAAGATGAAACGTTGATACACTCATTTGAAAAAATTTCAAAGAAGATATCTCTCCAAGAAATAGAAGGAACAGACTATGTGTTTTTAGAAATAGGAACATCAAAGTATCTATACGACTTACAACAATCACTTCTCTCCAACTTGT
>JAMOOA010000158.1 GCA_027066255.1 Candidatus Altimarinota bacterium
AAACTTCTGTCTTATTTTTTCAATTCTTAACAAAATCTTCTACAAGTTTATCTTTAGCTCCAAATCTTTTTAATAGATCTCATAACTCTTTTCTTACATGATCATCTGCCAATCTATCTGGCTTCATTGTCTTAAAGAAGTCATTTAAACCGTCCTCTTTCATCGTAACAGAACCATATGATTGAATAGATTTATTCTTAATGGCATTTAAATATTCATCCCCAATTCAAAACTTCTCTTCCGCAAATTTCTGTCACACCTTTGATCATTTTGTAGAATAATGAGATTCGACCGAAGATTGAAAAGAAGATCAGGCGCTTCATAATCATTTTGCACTCAATCATCCTCATGCTGGTATAATCGGTGCGTACATAGGCGAACTAGCAACAAGTTTTCACACACTGCTTCAAAACTGCTCTATCGGAGCAATTATTTTCCCTGTTGTTTCAGATTGTTTCAATGCTGCCATAACAGCTATCCAAAGTATCACAATACCAAAAAGTTCGATTATAATAGTACCAAGGGCACTTCATACTCATACAACAACACCTTTAGGTCATTTTCATTGGAATCATGTAAGTGTAAACTTATAATTTCAAACAAGTGTCAATGTTTCTTCTCACTCTACGCTACTATCAATAGTAGTGCTGTTACTCGTGTCTGACATACCATGTGCTGCGACAAATATAAACAGAAGTCCAAATGAAAGTGCAGCTGAAACATATACTGGTACAAGCGCTAGACCTATAAACTCCTTAATACTAAATTTTGTTTCGCTTCCAACTCATTCTCATCATTTTTCAAAGAAATATAAAAGTCAAAATGCTGGTGACAACATCATATACATCCATAACCATATTCCCCTTACAAAAAGAGCAAGGAAAAGTGCTGCCATAAGTACAAAAAATACAATAATAAAAATTAGGTCAAAGATTATCTTAAGTATCAGGTCTGCAATCCCCGAGATTGAACCTGTATTCGCAGCTACTACCTGTTTACTTATTTCATCCAGCCTTTCAGGAGAGATAATTCCATATGTATATATACTGATTATTCCAAACACGTTCTCTTCATTGTCTAGAATACTAAATACAGTACCATAATCTCTACAATCAATTTTACCTCAAGGCAAATCTGCGCTCTTTCATAAGTCTCAAAGATTTATTACCGGATGGATACATATCTCATTTTTTCAAGCTTCTGTATTTTTTAATTCCTGAAAGAAATCATACTCCTTGAATGTATCATACGGCAGGGTGAGTACTCACACCGTCAAAACAGCAGAAATAGAAAGTACAAACTGTACAAAAAACCAAGAAAATGGAACAATGAGTATTCCTATAATAAACCTCGGAAGCGCTGCTTTGAGTTCCCATTTATCCCCTTTCCCAATAATATTCATAAATGCAATCACTATAAGTATCATTGCGAATATGAAGTATACAACATTGGAAATAAGTATCCATATTTGCTTGAGGTGATCTTGCATTCCAAATATTTGTCCTGATGTCCATTCAGGAGAAAGAAATATTGTAACGAAGGCGCTTACAGCACCTAAAAGTGCTGCTACTACCTGAAGAATTCATTGAATAATTTCTACAGCACTATTCGGAGTTCACCCTCCTTGTTTATAACTTGTTCAATATTCACCTGGATCAACTGCGAAAGTAGCATCTCCAAGCCAAAAGAACACAGCGACAAAAAGAAAACTAAAAAGTATTATCCTTCTGTTTTGTGAAAAAAACTCTGAAATTTTACTGAGACTCATAGCTACGGGGTGTTAAAAATATTTTTATTACAAATATATCGTATCATAATTCTTGAGACCAAGCAAAACCAGAAGCACAAAAAAATCCTAAATGTGTTTACATCTAGGATTTTTAGTTTTTGGTGTTTAGATTACTTCAGTTTTTTCTTCAGTATCTCGTTAAATATCTTCGGGTTTCATTGTCCTTTACTACGTTTCATACACTGACCAACAAAGAATCCGAATATGTTTTCATTTCCTGACTTATAGTCTGTAACCTGCTCCGTACATTCTGAAAGAACCTCATCAACAATCACTTCAAGTACTCCAGTATCATTTTTTTGTCTGAGGTTATTTTCATCGATGATGACATCTGCATCTCCTCCATTGATAAAAAGCTCTTCTATAACTTGCTTGGAGTTTGTAGAAGAAAGTTCATCTTTGTTTACGAGGTTTATGACTTTTCCAAGTTCTCATATATCAAATTTGAGCTTATCAATACTCTTTATATCCTCTGATTCGCTTATCATCGCAAGAAGTATCGTCGTGATATAACTACATGATTTCTTTGGGTCACTTGTAAGTTCTACGAGTTCCTCAAAGTAACTGCTGAGTTTAGTATCTGTCGTAAGTATCCTCGCATCATCTTTTGAGAGTTGATACTCGCTCAGATACTTGAGCCTTTTTTCAATTGGAAGCTCTACTACTGACTTTCTACATTCGCTTATAAAGTCATCATCAAGTTCTATAGGGAGTAAATCTGGTTCAGGAAAATACCTATAATCCATGGCATCTTCCTTACTTCTTTGAGAGGTACTTTGGCCTGAATCATCATTCCATCCTCTGGTTTCTTGATCTACTCTTCCTCAAGCTTCTACTATCTTTTTTTGTCTTTTAAACTCTGAGTCTATGCACCTCCCTATCGCTGAAAAAGAGTTTACATTTTTATGTTCGGTTCTATTGAGGAGTTCCTTGCTTCCTTCTGGTCTAATAGACATATTGACGTCACATCTCATCTGTCATTTATCCATATCTGCATCACTCACTCCTGCTGCTCTCATGATCTTCTGTAATTCCTTGAGGAACTCCATAACTTCTTCTCTTGTTGAAAACACAGGATCAGTCACTATTTCCATAAGTGGACTTCCTGATCTATTAAAATCACACAGAGTCTGACCTCCTGCATGAGAAAGCTTTCCTGCGTCATTTTCCAGATGCATATGATGAATCGCAAATACTCTCTCTTCTCCATCAACCAGAGTCTTTACTTCTCCCCTACCAACAATAGGTTCATAGAGCTGTGTTATCTGGTAACTCAGTGGAGAATCTGGATAAAAATAACTCTTTCTGTCAAAACGAGAGATTTTATTTACCTCACACTTCATCATCATCCCTCCTATCGTTCCGAGTCTCACAACTTCTTCATTGAGTGATGGAAGCATACCAGGGAATCCCATACACACAGGACATACATTTATATTTGGTTCACTAGCAAGTTCTAGAGCATTTTTACAGCTACAAAACATCTTGCTTTGGGACTTGATTCTCATATGTATCTCGAGTCCTATTACTTTTTCATAATTCATATTTTTTTATTTCTTTGTTACAACATAACTTATAACAAAATATATAGAATTTTTAGTATTTTACAATGCTGTTTTCTACAGAAGTACCAATCCCTCCCTTCACACCTCTGGGTTCGCTTTATAAAAGGAGGATTGTTCAAGGAAAAATTACCCTTTTATTTTGATTTTACCTGAGGATATGATATTATATATACATCCTTAAATAGGAATTTATATCCATAAAATACATATACAATGGAATTACAAGTAATAGTACACACAGGAAAAGAACTCGAAGTTTCAAAAGAAGTCGTAGAAAGAATCGTTAATGAAAATATCAACACCAAACTCGATCATTATCTCAATAAGTTTCAAAAAGATGACGCAAAAGGAATGATAGAAGTAAAAGTCGATAAAAATAAAAAAGGAATGTTTGATGGAAACATCGGAGCAAAACTCGATGGGAAAAGTTTTCATTTTTCCAGAGAAGACTACAAAAATATGGATGACCTCATAAATCACCTCTTTGATCACTTCAAAGAAGCCATGAGTGATATGTAAGAAAGACACCACTTAATCTTAAAAACTCTAGGAAACTAGGGTTTTTATTGACTTATTTATTTTAATGGTTATATATAGGATATATACTCTGTTATTCTATAAAATGAAACATATCCCTACTCCCCGCCCCCCGGTAAAGCCGAAGAAGAATTACTATTAAATATAGAAGTAGCTAATAAAAAGGATATTCTTGTATTTAATAATTCCATTGAATTCTGTCATAATGCATCTCCTCATATAATTATAAGAGAAAAATGATACAAGGGTTGATCTGTTAAGACTTATAATCTCGTAAGAGATAAAAAATCTGATTTCTATAGGTCATCTAGTGTAGGTAATGGAGAAAACCACTCACTTGAGAACCTATGAGACGTACTCAAATCTTCTATTTGAAAATGTATAAGAATAAACAGAACCACTGCTATAAAAATCAATAGTTTTGAATGAGACATTGAAGATATCAAAGGAGCTCAATATAGAAGTAAATGTGGTATTGTATTTACATTAATGAATCAGTGACCTGATGGCTTTACTGAACTCAAAGACATAGCAGGTAAAAAATGAATAGACTTAGAATCAGAACTTGTATCAAGAGAGATAACACAAGCTGATATAGTCAATGCTATTGAAATTCATCTTACTCACCCTCATATCAATGAGGAAGCCGATGAGGAGACTCAAAAAGCAGTAAGTGCTATTCTCGGAAAAGAATCCTAAACGGATTCTTTTTTTAGTTTTTCTATCACCTGCTTAGTTGCATCAATAACATGTTTGAATCTATCGCTATGGAGTTGTACTCCTCCGAAATAGCGAGTAACGATAACTATTCCATTGAGAAACTCTGCTCTCTTGAGTTCACGAAGTATACACATTCCCGCTCCTTGCTCTCCATCATCTCCTTTTGACTCAAGTATCAGTCCATTTGATTCCTTTAGTCGATATGCGTAGCTATTGTGTGTTGCTTTACGAAAGTATGAATCCCTGACAAGTTCCTTTAAGAACAGTTTCACTTCTTCTTTTGTTTCTATCTTCCCAACAACAACAGTATACTTTGATCCTCTATCTACGATAATCTCCTTCCAAACTTCTTTACCTTTCTTTGGCTCAAGAGTTACTCCTATATCGAGGGAAAACTGGTTATTGCTATCCATAATTGTAAATTGTGGTTACTCCCTCTCCTTTGTAAGGAGAGGGTCGGGGTGAGGTTTATTCACAAGAACTCGATAGATTCGTCAAATTGAGTGATTTATTGGTAGAACATACTATCTTGGTTTTCTCCTTCTCAAAAAGTGTATCGCTGTTGTCCTCTGCGTTCAGTGTAGAGATACTTATATTTTCAAACATAACCCTACTTCCTGAATCAAAAGAAGAAAGTGTCGCTTCCCTGTTGATAAAGTCTTTATAAACGATGTTAAATTCTGGATCTATCTTTTTTTCGAGGATATCATCTTCTACTTGTGCCAGCGCGGGTAAGTAGTATGGAAATACTTTGAGATAGGACTTTACTCCATCCTCTGATACCATGTATGTTAGTAAATCATTTGTCAGAGTCGCATTCTCAGAATCTTTATTTACCACAAAATAATTATAATTCAAAAGAGATGTTTTTTCTTCAGATGCATACTGTGGGAACGGTGTAGCTAAAAGAAAATTCTTTTTATATCCTTTGTTCTTGATATCTTGAAGCATTCTTGGGTATCCAGCAACAGCAACAACATCTCACTCAGAGAAGTAATCTATATTTGTTTTGAGTGAATCTCTTTCTGTGAGAGAATTATACGCATTTTCCCCTCTCCTGTCTCCAAAAGAAAGATATGTTTGAAGTCCTTGTTTGATTTGATTAGAAGACAGGTCTATCACTCCATCCGATCAGAGAGAAAGAAATATCTGCATCATTATGTCTGGAGAAAACATTACTCCTCCATTCCCCATCCCGATAGGAGTAATTTTTGAATTTTTTGAAGTTACGCTGTCTATAGAAGAATTCAGCGCTGTCCATGAGTTAAAATCTCATGATTTAAAATATCTTCTATTAAAAAATATCCCGAGAGTCTCATATCCTAGAGGAATTCCTTTGAGAAATTCTACCGTTGAGTCTTCTTCAAGAACTTGAATGAGATCATCTCCAAAGACTCCACCATACACTTTTCTAAAATCATTCGGACTAATAAAGTCTGGTGCTATCCCCTGTGTCTGGTTCTCAAGTGAAGATATTTCGTTATTGTTGAGGACAAATATATCTGGCCCTACTCACTGCAAAAAAGCCGAAGAAAGTGTATTTTGGTACGTTTCATAATCAGAAAAGCTCTCAACCACTATATTTTTGTTTTGGTATTTTCACAAGTCTGTTTTGAACTGAGTCAAAAATTCTTGAAACTTCCCTGCATCATCTTCGTAAATCCATATACTAAAATCTCCTGGTTTTGCTGTTTGCTTCTTTGGATCAGACGAAGCGTTGAGGTTGAGCGCGATAATAACAACAATAATAAAAAGTATCATTCCAAGTACTGCAAATATAATTTTATTTTTATTCATATTTCTTTGTGTTTTATAAATCTGAAAGTAAGTGCATATGGATATGCATCACTTCTTGTCACCCCTTCTCTCCAACATTTATATGGAGTTTGTATGCCCCTGATACTCATAATTTTCCTGCTACTTTCTTTGCTACTTGAAACATTTCTCAAAGGAGTTTAGTGTCTTCTATAGAGATATGATCTATCGATTCTATTTCTTTCTTGGGAATAATGAGTAGATGCGTCTTTGCTTGAGGAGAGATATCACGAATCACTATAATATCTTCCTGCTCATAAATGATTTCTGCAGGAATCTCTCTGCGAATAATTTTTGTAAATATAGATGACATACAAATATGTTTAATAGTAACTCTCTTCTATTGTTGTGAAGTCTTCTATTTTGACAGTTGTTTTTGGTGCGTCAAGGAAGAAAATAGCTATAAATCCTGAGACCGAAAGGGTCAGTAAAAATACAAAAAGTATCACCGTAACTGTTTCTATATGGGAACTAAAGTTCTTGAACTTATACGAATGTAGCTTTGCAACAATGAAAAACCCCCACAAAAGAGCAAGTATGAAAAGGTATATTCCTATGTATATAAAAAGCATTCCTGATAGTTAGTAATCTCATTATTATCTATTTTTAGTATAATTGTTATTTTTTTTTTGCAAATTTTTAAGAGGTTTGCTATACTTACAAGGTAGTGATGGGAGAACATTAGGTATACTCCCCATATTTTAATGCTATAACTCAAATATATGGCTCAAATACAAAAAGGAGATTCCACTTTTACTATAGCTGATGACATCCAGGCAAAATTCCCTGATCTCATAAAACTCATTGTCGCAACAGAGAGCATGGATGATGATGAAAGACAATATTGGTTTGATATCATGCCATCTATGACTGATGAACAAATAGATAGACTCTATGATATACTAGAGACTGAGAGAAAGAAACTTGAAGACCTTGAAGTGAAATACCAAAAAGAAATTAAGTCACTCAATGAAAAGCATCTGATAGAATGGCAAGAAGTACAAATCAAAGAAGGAAAGAAAAAAGTAGCAGAAGCAAAAGCTAATGAAAGAGAAGAAGACCCCGATGATATACTCAAGATGCTCAATGATGTATAAAATCTAAAAAAATCAAAACAAAAAAACCACTGAGTAATTCAGTGGTTTTTTGTTT
>JAMOOA010000159.1 GCA_027066255.1 Candidatus Altimarinota bacterium
AATAAAATCTGTAAATACCATTATAGATGGAAGACTTACAAAGCTTGCTCTAGAGGTAGTTCTCCAAGAGATTTCACTTTTCTATCCTAAAGACTTAGTAGCAATAGGAAAAAAGATAATGAATGGTTCTTGAGTATCCAAAGAATATACACAGAGTATAAATCCACACGATTTCGTTCCTGCTTCTCAATGAGAAGATAACAGTGGTCTCAGGAAAGCTATTGAGTTTGATATGGATCAAACTACCCAAGAAGTACTCACTCGAGAATTACAATATACCGTATGACTTAGGTTCAAAGTCTATGGAGAAGCTTTAATAAAGGCAGAAGATGAGAGAGTAAAAAGAATAGAGCAGGATGCTAAAGATAGAAAAAAAGAAGCCATTTAGGCTTCTTTTTTTATTGTTCAAATAATTTCAGATACTCTTCATACCCTTCATCTTTCATCTCATCCAGTGGTACAAACCTGAGAGATGCTGAGTTGATACAGTGACGTATCCCTCAGAGTTCTTTTGGTGCATCGTTAAATATATGTCAGAGATGCGCGTCAGAAGTTAGGCTACTTACTTCTGTACGAGTAATAAAAAACCTCGTATCCGTACTTGTTTTTACATTGTCTTCTGATATAGCTTTGGTAAAGCTTGGCCACCCCGTTCCAGAATCAAATTTATCAAGTGAACTGTAGAGGGCTGTTCCATCGATGATATCAACATAGATACCATCCTCATGATTGTCCCAGTATTCATTATTGAACGAAGGCTCTGTTCCATCTTCCTGTGTTACTTTATACTGAAGAGGAGTGAGTCGTTTACGAAGAGAAGCATCACTATAAGTTTCTTCTAATCGTTTTCATATATCTGGAGAAGTACTTGTTCAGACCTCCCCTAACCCCTCCTTATCAAGGAGGGGAATAGAATCCGTAGCTTCCTCCTCTCTTTGAGAAGGAGAGGACTGAGGTGAGGTATCCTGAGTTAGTTCTTCCACTTTCTCTTCCCAGTTTTCCTTTATAAACTTCTTTCTTCCACTTCCTTTTGCATAGAGGTTGTACCTGAGTGCTGACTTCTTGTAATAGTTTTGATGGTAACTCTCTGCAGGATAAAAAGGATCAAGTGAAGCTACCTTTGTTGCGATAGCGATATCAAATTTCCCTGAGTCTCCGAGCGACTTCTTGGAAGCCTCAGCAATAATTTTTTCTTCTTTTCCATCATAATAAATAGCCGTAGTATACTGGTATCCCCTATCCGCAAATTGCCCTCCTTCGTCGGTTGGATCTATTTGCGTCCAAAAAAGTTCTACCAGTTTTTTATAGCTGATTTTCGATGGATTATACACCACTTTGACTCACTCTCTATGGAGTGTACCTCCTCACGACACCTCACTATATGTCGCTGTCTCCTCCGTCCCTCAGATGTATCCAGCAATTGCTTCAACAACTCCTTCTTGCCCTTCAAATATACCCTCCATACACCAGAAACATCCTCACGCAAAATACGCATTTTTTGTTTCAAGGCTTTGTGTTGTATTTTTTATGATAGGGTTATCTTGTGTGTTCTTCTTTTTTCCAAAAATCATAGCATTTATAATTATAAGTATAACAACTGCTCCTATTATTAGTATATTTTTCATAGTACGTTTTTATTAATTCTATTTACTCCATATATTCTTTTTATTCTCAGCATTGTGATTAATCCATGAAAACCACATTTCGAAGTATCCTGGAAGTATCTCTCCGTCTAAAGTTACATCTGCAAGGCCTCTGTTAAAGCTTGCTATATATACATCCTCTCAAACTCTAATTTCCGCCGTTCCCTGTTTTCGAAGATCTTTCCAGTTAAATGCAAGAGAATGTTCGTGGTGATTTACTATATAGAAGAGCTCTTTCGGATGAAAACTCGTATCAATAGCACCATCTATAGGAAAGTATAAGTCATCAGAATTATTATAATCTCCGTAGGGAATACGTCCATAGTTACGGAAATACCCCGTATCATCTGAAAGAACAACCCCTTCTGGAAAATTTTCTATAAACTCATCATAGGTCATGAGATGAGATTTCATGACTGTGAGCTTCGTTCCGAGTTGTCATCACACGACAGCTTTTCAGAGACTTTGACTCCAAAGTGTCTCATCATAAGAATCATACATCAAGAGGTTAGAGTTGTACAGTTTTCCTGAAACTCAGAAGTTTACTTCTTTTCCATTTACTTCTCTATCATAGACTATAGCACTCCCACAGAGTGAGCAAAAAGTCACTGAGACTTTCTGTCATCAGATGACATCATTTACTATCTCATGCCAAACAAGTACATCATACGAATAATAGCGTTGATATCCTCAAATATCTAAAACTATTCATCGAGAATCTTCAAGGAGATACGGCATTTGTTTTTCTGCTATCTCCTGAGAAACAAATTCGGGAGTGTTAATAGATGGAATTCCATCCTTTCATGGTCCTCCTCCAAGTATAGAATCTAGTTCTATAGAATGTTTACTCGTGTCTGTTTTGAGTCTATCTGGGAGAAAGTATTGTTCTCCAGAAGCAGGAAAATCCTCTTGTTTTTCTAATTTTTTTGAAATATCCAGATTCTTCTCAGTACTTCAGAGAAGAGATATCTGCATATTTCCTTCCTTATTTAGAAATATAAATCCTCAAAAAAACACTATAACTATTCCTACTCATACAAGGATTCTTTCTTTCAGGGGTAACATAGATATATAAGTTATTTAAGTTTTTCTACAATACTTTCAACCGTACTTCATCCTGACCATTTTTTAATAAGCGCTCCATCAGCATCTACTTGTACAAGAGTATGTTGAGAAACTACTCCGTATTTCTTTTTGAGATCCTTCTCAGAGTCATAATCAGCTTTGAGTATAGTCAATCCTTCTGGAACTTCTCCACTAGTTATTCCGGCATCAAGAGCCCTGCAACTTGGACACCATGTAGCAGCAAAAAATATAACTGTATTGTCTGTTTTTCCTATAAGGGCTTTGTCATAAGCTGTATATGTCCCTGTTTTCATGACTACTTCCTTATCATCATCCATCATTTTTTCATCATCTTTCATCATATCATCTCCATGTTCTCCATCCATCATTTTCATCTCTTCTTTTGTCCACTCTCACTTGTCTTTTTTATCCATCATTTTTTCATCATCCTTTATACTAGATTTCTCCGAATCGACTTGCTGATTTCATACTAAAGATAAATTTAACTCTTGTCATGATTGACTTACTTCTTCTTTTTCTTTTTCACCACAAGATACAAGAAATATACTCGTAAAGACTAAAATCACTACATACTTTTTCATACACGAAAATTATAAAATAATAAGTATCACTATACTAAAAAAGAAACTTAAAATAAACTTAAGCCTCTTTCTTAAAAGAATATCAAAATTATTTTCCAAAAGTATACCCAACTCCTTTGATTGTTTTAATGATTTCTTTCCCGAGTTTTTTTCGAAGATTTGATATATAGACATCGAGTTTATTATCTCATCATTCAAAAAGCGCATTTTCTCACCAGAGATACTCTATGATACTGCTTCTACTGACAACTATTTCTTGCTCCCTGATAAGTTTTTCGAGAATGAGGAACTCTTTTTGAGTAAGATGAACACTCTCTCATTTATAAGAAAAATCTCTTTTTTTGAGATCGAGTTCAGCTTCTCCGATAGAAATATGCGTACTTTCAAGAGAAGTATTTTTTAGATTCGCGCGTATACGTGCTACAAGTTCTCTTAAATCAAAAGGCTTCACCATATAGTCTACAGCTCACGTCTCAAAGCCCAAGAGCCTATCATCTATACTTTCACGTGCTGTTATCATGATAATAGGGGTCTTCTTTCTTTGAACAACCTTTCTACAGATAGATATACCATCCACTTCTGGAAGCATCAAATCTAGAAGAATCATATCATATTCACCTTTTACAGCTTTTTCTATCCCTCTCTCACCATCAAAAGCTTGATCTACTTCAAAGTGCTCAAGTTCTAGATACTCTCGAATGTTTTGAGAAATATCTTTATTGTCTTCTATTAGGAGTATCTTCATGAAAATATTATTTATAAAATAATTCTAATTTCACATCCGTAAAATATAAATCTGTGGTTAATTCTGCTCCATATCCTATATACCAGTTAAATCCGCTTGGTGTTTTTCTTATTTTTTTTCTAACTCTTTGGTGCTCCCACGTTTTTCCATCTGACGTTACTTGAGTCTCAAGGACTACGGCAGTGCCATTTACTTCATTAGTACCATCTGTGTAAAAAAGCCTATTATGAAACACGTAACCAGCATAAGGATTATGATTACACGGTGATGTGGTACATCATACCCATGTCCCTCCTCCGTCATCATTCCTTACCCAAAGAGACATACGAAATTCATATCACTGCTGTACTGAGGCAGAAGGAAACTGATATCCTCCTAATGATATATCTGCATCATCAAAATGTACCTCATACTCTGATTTTGATTTCTTATCATTTGACCATCAGGAATTTGACGTTTGATGAATGGCATACCCAGAAGCCACAGGAGTGTTTGAGTTTCCCAAGTTTACAATAACATTATTTGGATTACTTCCCCATTCACTTACTACTCAAGAACCAGAAGCAAAATCTCCATTTGAAATAAAGTTTCATCATACCTGAGTCCATCATCATCCATCTGTTTCCATGTCACAATACACCAAATACGGGTCATCTCCCCCTGGCCCATCTGGATCTATCTTATAAGTCGTGCTTCCATCTATGTCTGCACCATGTTGCTTGATATCAAAACAGTTTAAGTAGTATTTAAAATCAATTTTATAATATTTTGTAAGCAAATTCTTAAGCTTAAATACCCCCTCTGACTGAGTCATGGCCTCATATTTATCAAGTGATTCTATCGGAAGGATAGAATACGTAAATTTGAGGTTATTATTAAAAGAAAGAAGTCCTGCTTCTGTTTTTACTTCATCAATACTCCCGCTAAAAAGTATAGGATTACTTACATCAAAACTGAATCCACCATCTAAATTCTCAATAATAGAACGGTATCCATCAGGGATATTGAAAAAATCTTGAAATACTAATTTTTCATTCTCTATGATACTGATGATATCAGTATCAGACTTATCATATGTTATGATTGAAGGGGTTCCGATATAATAGTACTTTCAAGCATAATTTGTACGAACCATAAATCCATTATAATTTCATCGCACATATGCATTATTAATCTTAGCTGCATACGTTTGTGGAATGATAACACTCGATAGTTCTCATACCCCCTCTACATCTGTAGTATTCTCCAAAATACTCGCAATCTGAAACTCTCTTCATGAGTTAGTAGTAGAATAAGTGTATTCCAATTCATAAAAGGGGTCTATAGGGAAACTCTTTCCGAAAATTCATAGATTTTTATTCACTCCTTGACCAAAAGTTCACTGCGTCCAAACAGTAGAGCCACTATATGTTATATCTATCCCATTATCTGGAGTAGGATATTGTCCTCTTTTTATAAAAAATACATCTAGATTCTTTTCTATAGTTCAAAAATCTGAAAGCCTCTTTGCATCACGTGTTTCACTAATATTTCCCAGAAAGAATATTGTTGACATCGTTGCTACAATAGCCACGATAGCCATCGTAACAAGAAGCTCAATAAGAGTAAATCCTTGTACCAATTTTTTCATATTTATTTATAGTAAATCTCTGCCTTTAAATCTGCAAAGTAAAAGTTTCGACTTCCTGATGTTTCTGTTCCATGACCAACTTCCCATTTAAAGCTTGTGACATCCTTGGTGATAGGAATTCTTACCATTTGAAGCTTCCAAGTTATTCCATCAATAATTTGTGTATCAAGTGTTTCCCTTTCTCCATCTTCTACATATGTTGCATCTGTATATGTAAGTCTATTTTTAAATATATACCCTTTCCCTCCATCTGTAGAATCCCCTTCATCCCAAGCATTCGCGACCCGGGCTGAAAGTCGTATTTCACTATCAATTTTGAAACTCGACATATCCTGAAATATTATATCATAGTCAATATTATTATTCGCTCCATAAAGAGCTTTTTGGAGCATAACATAAGAACTATCTGAAGGGTTATTCTTAAATATAACGTTATTCTCTCTATTCCAATTACCTGTACTAGAAGGGTAATCTAGGGCATGTCCCCCATCAGAAAAATCTCCGTTAAGAACAAAGTTATCCCCTATCTTCGTCCAACCCCCATCATCAGTCGTCATATCACAGTAAACCTGATATGGTTTTCTCCCTCCAGCCCCATCACTATCAACAAGGTAATATCCATCAGTTATATCTCCTCCGACATATATCTCTACTTCTCTGAGGTTTATATACGAGTCTGCTCCGTTTGATTCTATTATTACTTTTGACACGTCCGTATGGAGTGCTCATATTCACTCTAGATCTAAATCTATCACGTAATCATCGGTAGTATCCCAAAGTGTATGTGAATACAAAAGAGCATTAGTGGAATCATACAAAGATATAATTGCTCCTGAAAGTCGAGAACTACAGCAACCTGTTCTATTATAAATTCGTATAAATCCTACCGATTGAGGAGTAGCCCAGCTAAACTCTATATTTGCATTTATAGTATCTGAATGGTACTCGTAATCAAGATCTCCATTTGTAGAATTAATCTCATTCGCTATTCATCATGTTCCTGTAACTCATGACCATGATGTAGCACTCGTTGCTATAATAGTTGCTTCTGTAGCAATATTATAGGTGAATCTACTATCCAGTATATCGCTACAGTAGTATGGTTTAATAGGGTTTATACCTATAATATTTCATAGGATATTTTCAACATATGCTGTTCCATAAACATCAAGATATGAAGAAACATCAGTATAAAGAGGTGAATTTTGATACATAGAACGAACAGAGTTATCTACTTCTTTGAGACCAGAATAAGAAGCAAGATCTTTTTTTGTCCCTTCAAAAGCAATTTGCCCTCCAGTGCGAAATTCATCAAATCATCAGGTACTAGTGAGTCATGGATTTGAAGTTGTATAAGATGCTGGGTAGTTATCATATCCGTTATATACAAATTCTTTATTCGCAACGATGTCTAAGAAATCTGTACTATTTACGTTCGAAGAGATAATTGATGGATGTATGAATATATAATGATTCCCATTAGTTGATGAAACTCCGTGTGTAAAAAGACCATTATAATTTCATTTTATATATATGTTTGAGGTTTTTGCGTTAGCTGTGGTAGTAGGGGAAGGTGTTGCTGATGATGTTGTAGTAACTGTATATATATCACTCACTCATCCTATCGTAAGAGTAGTATTTATCGATGATGATGGAGTAGCTGATGAAGTATGTCTTACCCTAACAGTATCTCCGTTGTTCACCGTTCCAGCTGTAGTTGTATAGCTTCATCCATTCTTACTATATGTTCCCACTCCACTGATGCTTATGGCCGTTGCTGTATTAATTCCTGAAATAGTAATACTACTAGAAGTATAT